>JAISQZ010000012.1 GCA_031273905.1 Oscillospiraceae bacterium
TAAAATCAAAATCGCCGGTAAGATAATGGCAGATCAGCACATTGGGCATCGCGTTGATGTGCTCCACAAAGGCATCGTAATATTTCGGGTGCTCCAGGCAGATCTCCATCCAGGCGGCAATGTCATTCCCCAGGCGTTTCTGGTCAATCACGGCGGTATATTGCCGCAGCACGCCGCTGTCCTCCAGCTTGCGGATCCGCTGCGTTACGGCGGAAACCGAAAGGTTGACCTCCCTGCCGATGACGGAGGCCTTCTCCCTGGCGTTTGCGGCCAGGATACGCAAAATCTTTTCGTCAACCGCGTCCATGGCGGCAGCCCCTTTCCTATGTTTTGCTTGGATTTCCCAGATCCTGCGGCAGCGCCGCGCTGACGAGCAGGGTTTGATGGCTGTGGTAAATCACCATGCCCGGGCGTGCGCCGCCGGGCTTTTTGAGCAGCTTCGCGGGTGTGTAATCCACCGCCGCGCGGCCGTTCGCGCGCGCCTTGCTGTGCCAGGCGGCAATCATCGCCGCCTGCTCAATGCTGCGCGTTGGCGGGCTTTCCCCCTGCGTGAACAGGATCACGTGGGAACCGGGGCAGCCCTGCGCGTGAAGCCAGAGGTCGTTCCCGTGCGCGAGCTTGAAGCTGAGCCGGTCGTTTTGCAGATTGCTGCGCCCCACCAGGATGCGCAGTCCGTCCGCGCTTTCGTATTCCAGCGGCGGCAGCGGCGCTTCCCTGCTTTTTTTGCGCCCGCTTTTTGCCTTGCACACGCCCTGCCCCTCCAGCTCCCCGCGCAGCGCGTCAATTTCCGCCTGCGTCTGCGCACGCTGGAGCAGCTCAAGCACACTTTCCAGGTATTGCAGCTCCTGCTCCCCTTGGCTGATCAGACCGCCCAGAAGCCCGTGCGCGGTTTTTGCGCGGCGGTATTCCTTAAAATAGTGCTGCGCGTTGGCGGCGGGCGTACGCGCGGGATCCGCCGGGACGGAGCAAAGCCGCCCCCCGTCGTAGTAATTTTCCAGCAAATAAGCCGTGCCGCCCTTGGTGGCGGGGTCGCGCTCAAGTCTGTCGCGCTGCGCCAGGATCAATTCCGCCCAGATGCGCAGCTCCTCCCTGCCCTCGCTTGCGGCAAGCTCCCGCCGCTGCGCCTCCAGCTTGCGCACAATGCGGGCAATCCGGTTTTGCAGCTGCTTTTGCAGCTCCGCGCAACGCTGCCGCCCACGCTGCGCTTCATCCTTTTCGCGGTAAAAAAGCGCCAGCAGCGCCGAAAAATCCGCCGCCTGCTCCGTTTGATACTGTGCGGCAAACTGTGTCAGCGGAAAAAAGCAAAACTGCACAGGCAGCCCCCCGGCATCGCGCAGCAGAACCGGCTGCCCCGCATTTTCCGCTAGGATGGTGCGCAGCCGTCGCAGCTGTGCGCAAAGCAGGTCGCGCTGGATGCTGTTGAGCCGCCCTGCGGGCGGATCCTCCGGCGCGGCGCGGAACGTCAGCTCGCGGCTGACCACGGGGGAAACGCCGTCCAGGCATTGCAGCAGCGCTTGGGAAAGCGGCAGCTCCCCCGCCTTGGCAAGCAGCTGCTCCAGGCATTCCTCCGGCGCAAGCGCAAGCAGGTTTTGCTTCCCCTGCGCGGGCGGCAGCCGGTAGGGCAGGCCGGGCAGCACCTGGCGCAGCGCACTTTGCGTAAAATCAACGCGCTTTATCGCATCCAGGATTGTGCCGTCCTCCCGCACCGCGATCAGGTTGCTGTGCCTGCCGGTGAATTCCGCGTAAAGACGCAGCTTGATGGGCTCACCGATCCCGTTGCTACCCGCGAAGCAAAAGCACAGCACGCGATCCAGCCCCGACTGCTCCACTGCGGTCAGCTGCGCAGCGGTGAAGTGCTTGCGCAGAAGCATACAAAGGTTGGAGGGCTGCCGCGGGTTTTCCGGCGTAGCATCGGTCAGGTTCGCGCGGAAGCGGTTGGCGTTGGCGCAAAGCAGCAGCTGAAAACTGCCCGTGCGCGAACGCAGGTGCAGCACCAGCTCCTCCTTGGCGGGGTGGTGCAGCTTATCCACCCGCGCACCGCGCAGCCGCGCCTCAAGCTCCCCGCGCAGGCAGTGCAAAAACATCCCATCCAGCGGCATAATGACTCCTGAAAATTGAATTATTCAGCGCCTGCATTCACAGGTTCTTAATACGATTCCTCCGCAAGCATGACCGGGTTTTCCTCCTGCGCGATCCGCCATTCAACCGCCGGGAACGCCCCTTGCAGCTTTTCAAGCAGCGGCGGCAGGATCAGCCGCTCCGTTTCGTAATGCCCGGCGGCAAAAAAACTCAGCCCCGCCTGTTTTGCCTCAATGAAATTATGGTGATCCGCGTCGCCGGTCAAATAGGCGTCCGCGCCGGCGCGGGCGGCGTGAATCCAATCCTTTGCGCCGCCGCCGCCGCAAAGACCGATCCTTTGCACCGCCTTCCCGCCGGCGCAGTAACGCACATGCGCGCGCAGGCATTTTGCGGCGTGCCGCGCAAATTCATCCGCAGGCAATGGGCGGGGCAGGGTTCCCATGCGCAGGCAAGGCTCCGGCAAAGCCCCGGCGTTGAGCACCGGCTCCAGCCCGCCGACACCAAGCCGCGCCGCAAGCGCCTCCGTCACGCCCCCCGCGGCATCGTCAAGCGAGGTGTGCGCCGCAATCGCCGCAATGCCCGCCCTTGCCAGCCGATAGACCGGGTCGTTTGCCAGCAGCTGCTTGCGCGGGAGATAGATCACCGGGTGGTGGCTGAGGATCAACTGCGCCCCCTGCGCCGCCGCCTGGTCGATCACTTCGTTTGTGATATCCAGCGCCAGCAGGGCGCAGCGCACGCCGGCGCCTTCGTCGCCCACCAGCAAGCCGCTGTTGTCCTGCGGCATCTGCCCGGCAAAGGGCGCGATTTGATCCAGAAAGATATAAACGTCGCGTACCGTTGGCATAGCGTGCTCCTCCCTACCGGCGCATCGGATTTTCATGGGCTCAAGCGCCGTCCTTGCAGCGCTTTTTTGCGCCTTGCCGGCGTTCACCATTCCTCCGCCAGCGCCGCCCGCAGGTCTTCCAGCTCCGCGCCACCGCGCCCCGCCTGCGCAAGCGCCCCCGCGCGGATTTCCGCAAGCCTTCGTTCGCGCCGCAAAAGCACCCGCGCGGCGGGGTGACCGCAGTGCGGCAGCTCCCCGTAAAACGGATACGCCGCCCCGCGCCCCGCCGTCCGCGCCCCGCCGCCCGCTTTCGCACGCAGCGCGGCATAGGCTCTGCCCGCATCAAAACAGGCGGTTTCCTCTTCAATCACAAAGCCGTTTTCGCACAGCCAGCGCCGCAGGTCGCGTGCGCGGCGCATCGGTTGGGCGACAACGATCGTCCCCGGGCGAGCCGCCCAGCCGCAGCGGGACAGAAGCTGCGCGATCAGCGTGCCTCCCATCCCGGCAAAAAGGAGGCATTCCACCTCACCCGGCGCGAAGGAATCCAAGCCGTCCGAGCGGCGCAGCTCAATTTTGTCACAGAACCCCGCCGCCGCAACATTCCGCGCGGCGTTTTGCAAAGGTCCCGTGCGCAGATCCGAAGCGATCACCCGCGGCGCAGTCCCCCGTTCCGCCAGCCAGATGGGCAAGCGGGCGTGATCCGTGCCGATATCGGCAACGCACAGACCCGGGGGAACCAGTTCCCCCGTCATCCGCAGGCGTTCGCACAGCTTCATGCCCGGGCGGCAAAGTGCGCGTTGAGTTTTTCCACCAGCGCTGCGGCATCCACGCCATGCACGGCGCAGGCCTCCTCCACGCTCTCGCCGCGGGAAGCCGGGCAGCCCAGGCAGTGCATCCCCATTTCAAGGAAATAGGGCGCGGTGCTGCGGTCTGTGTCCAGGATATCGCCGATGATGCTTTCTTTTGTGATGGTCATGATGGTTTCCTTTCTAAATCTTAGCTCTGCAATCAATATTGAGAATGCGCCGCGGCAGCAGGAGCCGAGCACGCCGCTATCTGCACGCGCACCGCGTCCCCCGCAAGCGTTGCGTCCCGTTCCAAATCAGCCTGCGGCAAAGGCTGCCCGCTTACCTGCTCCGCCAGCGCCTCTGCGGCGATGTGCGCGGCAAATTCCGAAACAACCTCCCGCGCCGCGGCGCCTTCGGTCAGGAGGGCAAGCGCAATGCGCTGTTCCACGGCGTAACCCGCATCCTTGCGCATGATCTGAATTTGACGGATCACGTCACGCGCGGCGCCCTCCTTGCGCAGCGCCCCGGTCAGCGTGGTATCCAGCGCCACAGCGACCTCGCCGCCCAGCGCCGCTGTGCTGACAATCCCCGGCTTATCCGCGCTTTGCAGCAGGAAGAGCGAAGACTCCACTGCGCCCTCCCAACCGGGAACCTCCACCGCGCCGCCGGCCAGCACCTGCGCGGCGACTGCGGAAAGCGCTTCCGGCGCAAGCCCCGCCAGATGCGCCTTAAAATCGTTCACCCGCGCCTTGAGCGCCGCGCCGGCCAGCTTGAAGTTCACCACGGGCAAGTGCACGCGCAGCGCCTCCGCGCTTTCCAAGAACACCAGCGCCTTGACGTTGAGTTCATCAAGAAGCTGCCGCTCAAAGACCAGAAGCTGCGCCTTGCGCACTTGGTCGCAATGGATAAACAGCGTTTGCAGCGGTTGGCGCACCTTGATCTGCGCTTCGTTGCGCAGGCGCAGGGCGGTTGCGATGACCTCCCGCGCCTGTGCCGCCTGTTCCAGGACGCCCTCCTCCGCCAGATCCGCCAGGGGAGAGGGCCAGTCGCCCAGATGCACCGAAAGCGGCGCACCAGGCTCCGTCCGGCGCACCAGGCGCTGCCAGATATCCTCCGTCATGAAGGGGAGGATGGGCGCCATCACCTGCACGGCGGTTTTCAGCGCGTGATACAGGCTGTAATACGCCGCCATCTGGTCGTCCTTGTCCCCGGATTTCCAGAAGCGCCGCCGGTTCAGGCGGATATACCAGTTGGAAACATCCTCCGTGAAGCCCTCAAATTCCTTTACCAGCTGATAGGCTTTGTAGTGCTCCATGCACTGCGTTGCGGTTTCCAGGAACGCGTTGCTGCGCAGCAGCAGCCAGCGGTCCATCGCCGTCAGCTGTGCCGGATCCGGCGCAAAGCCCTCCAGCGCGGGGCGGTCAATGCCGGCATAGGTTTCAAAAAAACTGATAATATTCCAGAAGGCCAGCAGCTTGCGCCGGGCCTCGTCGCCCATGGCGTAGCCGAAGCGCACGTCGCTGGTGATCGGGTTCCCTGCATACAGGTAACGGATGGCGTCGGAGCCGATTTTTTCCGCCGCTTCGTCGAACTGGATCATATAACCGGTTTTCGAAAACCGGCCGCCGTCCTCCCTGACCACGGCGGAATAGCACATCACGCGTTCATAGGGCGGGCGGTTTTCCAGCACAACGCTCATGAAGAGCATGGAATAAAACCACAGCCGCACCTGCTCGCTCATTTCCGTGATCCATTCGGCGGGATAGTTCTTTTCCCAGGCGGCTCTGTCGTGAAAATAACCGGTGGTCGAAAACGGCACGATCCCCGCGTCCAGCCAGACGTCGCCCGTGTCCGGGATCCTTGATACGGGCTTGCCGCATTTGGGGCAGTTGATCCGGATTTCGTCGATCCAGGGGCGGTGCAGCTCGGGCAGCGCCTCCGCGCCCTTGCCGCCCAAGGCGATCAGCTCTTCCTTTGAACCCGCCACCGTCAGCTCCCCGCAGTGCGCACAGGGATAAAAAGGCAGCGGCAGACCATAATAGCGCTTGCGCGAGATGTTCCAGTCGCCCATGTTGCGCAGCCAGTCCTCCATGCGCCGTCCGCCGGATTCCGGCTCCCATCGAACCTGCCTTGCGCAGGCCAGCAGCCTGGGCTTTAGCTCCTCCGTCGCGATATACCACGCGGGCACCAGCCGGAAGATCACCGGCGTTTTGCAGCGCCAGCAGACCGGGTAACTGTGCGTGTGCGCTTCCACCTTGTAAAGCTTGCCGCGCTGCGCGAGCTGCGCAAACACCGCATCGGCAATCTGACCGCTATCCTTGCCCGTCATGAAGCCGAAGCCCTCCAAAAAGACGCCCAGATCATCCACGGGCATCACCTGGGGCAGATTTTCCCGCAGCCCCAGCTGGAAGTCCTCCGCGCCGCAGCCCGGCGCGATGTGCACCACGCCCGTGCCTTCCCCGGCGTCCACGTCCTCCCAAGCGACGATTCTGTGCGAAATTCCCCGCTGCGCCGCAAATTCCGGGAAGCAGGTTTCATAACGCAAGCCCACCAGCGCCTCGCCCTTGCAGCAAGCAATGATCTCCGGCTTATCCCCGCCCAGGCGCTTGAGGGCGTTTTTCGCCAGCAGCAGCGGGGCTTCCTGGTTGTGCAGCTTCACCACGCAGTACTCAATTTCCGGGTTGACCGCCAAGGCGACGTTGGAGGAAAGCGTCCAAGGCGTGGTCGTCCACACCAAGATGCGAAAGTCCTTCCCTTCCACCGGAAGCTGAAAGAACACGGAATCGTGCGTCATCTGGCGGTAAGAGCCGGTCATTTCATGCTCGGAAAGGGAGGTGCCGCAGCGCGGGCACCAGGGCATGGGCTTGTGTTCCTGCCGCAGCCAGCCGTTTTCGTGGCATTTCTTCAAAAAATGCCAGATGCCCTGGATGTTTTCATCCGTATGGGTAAAATAGGAATTCTCCCAGTCCATCCACTGCCCCAGGCGCTTGGACTGTTCCGTGATGATGCCGGAAAAGGTCTCCACCCGCTCCACGCATTTCCGCGTGAACCTATCCAGGCCGTAGCGCTCAATGTCGCGCTTGCTCTCAAAGCCCAGCTCCTTTTCCACACCGACCTCCACCCACAGCCCCTGCGCGTCAAAGCCGTTTTGGCAGCGGCAGTCAAAGCCCCGCCGGAACTTGTAGCGGATATAAATATCCTTCAGGCTGCGCCCCCAGGCGTGGTGGATGCCCATGGGGTTGTTTGCGGTGATGGGTCCGTCCAGGAAGCGAAACAGCGGTCTGCCCGCCGCTTTTTCCCGCAGCTTCCCAAAGCAGTCGTTTTCCTCCCAAAAGCGCAGAACCTCGTGTTCCATCCGGATCAATTCATTTTTTTCCATGGTTTGTGCATTATCCTCTCGCTGAAAAAATGGCTAGGGCGTGTTGACACAACCCGAATCGCTCTGTTTTTGAGTGATTTTGTGTCAAATTCGAGAATTTTTTGACAAAGCTTGGCGCGAAATCCGCCGAAAAGAGGGCGCCCGGCGGCAGCGTCAACACGCCCTAATCAACGTAATACCCCTCTAACAGCAGTTCGTTGCCGTCCCTGTTGATCAGCAGGAGGTCGCTGCGGCGGTAGGGTTCACATTCCTTGTTCACCGGAAAAGCTTCAGCGCTGAACCAAAGGTCGCCGGTCTCATCAACCGTTTGACCGGCTCCGTCAGCCGTTTGCTCCTCATGGCGCAATATGCCAAGGTACTCCCGGCAGGTGATGCCGCTGGCACAGGTGACTTCCGCAAAAACAGATCCGGTCCTGGGCGTTCCTTTCATCTTTACGCCGCTCCCGTCCACAGGCACGGCCATGCTGTAAACTTCCTTGCCGCCGCCGCGAACAAGCAGCCGCGCTGAAACGGGCGCGTCACCAAAAGGCAGGCTGCCCGGGAACAGCCGCACAGCCCCGTCCCGCACAGGAATATCCCCCATCTCCTCCACGGCTTTTTCCACGGCTATGTTTTCCGTGTATGCGTCTTCCGTATAGAGCAGCATTAAGCTCCCGTCCGGTTCTTTTTCCCAGTGTACGGTTTGGCTGGTGAAAGCGTCGCCTTCCCGCAGAAGCACCGCATAATCCGCCTCGCCTGTGGTGAGCTTCATTGGAATATCGCCCACAAAGGCGTTGCCCTGGCGCCGCATGGCAAATGTTTTTTCGCCGCAAATCAGCTCCGCAGTCGTTTTTGTGCTGAAGCTGCGCGGGGCGGCCTTCACGCGCAATTGCACCGCAAACGCTGCGGCGTCGCCCCAAATCAGCTCCGCCGTGCAGCTTTCCAGCGGGGCGTTGCGTTCCTTCTGCGCGTCTATTAACGCCTTTTCCACCTCCGCGCCCACACGCTGCGCCAGATAATCCTCATTGAACGGGGCGCTCAACGCAGTTAAAGTAAGGCTGCTCACCGCATTGATCAGCAAAGCCCCCTGCACAATCAGCACTATCAGCACAATCAGACCAATCGTCGCGCAGGCAATCAAAAGGCTCTGTCTTCCGCTTCGTTTTTCTTCCATAGCGCTCTCTTTCCTCCGTCTACAGGTTCCGCCCGTTCCAGCCCCAGTTTGCGCTTTCGGTATATTTCACATAGGTGCTTGCGGGCGGCACGCACAGCGTCTTTTCAAGCAACGCGCACAGTGCGCCCGTCATTTTTTCGTAAGCTTCGGGCATGGCGCTGCGCCCGAAGCAGGAAACCTCCAGGAAGGCGGCGCAGCGCTTTTCTCCCTGGAAAAACATCGGCACATCCCCCTGCAGGGAAATCATCAGGTGGGCTTCGGATTTGCCGGGCAGCAGGGCGATGGCCTTGCCCAGCCCGCGCTGCAGCGCCTCCTCTTTTTCTGCGGTCAGCTTTTCCGTTGTGGTCAGGGCGATCATTGGCATGGCCGTTACCTCCAAACTGTTTTTTCAAAAGCATATGCGTGTTTTTTGCGCTTTGCGGGGAACACGTTCTGCGCGGCGTTCGGTCGAAAAGGCGTGAACGCGGCCTTGCGCAGGCAGATCCTTAAACCTCCTGCATCCACCCGAACGTGTCCTGTGCGCGACCCCATTGGATCCCGGTCAGCGCGTCATAAAGCCGCTGGGAAAGCGCACCGATTTTTCCGCCGTTGATCAGCAGCGTCTCTTCGCCGCAGCGAAGCTCCCCGATGGGCGAGATCACCGCCGCCGTGCCGGAGCCGAAGGCTTCCTCCAACTGCCCCGTCTTTGCCGCTTCCAGCAGCTCCGCAAGCGCCAGCGGGCGCTCGGTCACCTTCACACCCCAGCTTTGCAGCAGCTCAATGCAGCTTTTGCGGGTGATGCCGCCCAGGATGCTGCCCTGCAGCGCGGGGGTGACAACCTCGCCGCCCAGCACAAAGAAGACGTTCATCGTGCCGACCTCCTCAACGTACCGGCGCTCAATGCCGTCCAGCCAAAGCACCTGCGTGTAGCCCGCCTTGTGCGCCTCCTCCTGCGCCTTGAGCGAAGCGGCGTAATTGCCGCCTGTTTTGACGTAGCCCATCCCGCCGCGCACGGAGCGCACATAGGCTTGTTCCACAAAGATTTTCACCGGGTTGAGACCCTCGGGATAATACGCGCCCACGGGCGAAAGGATGATGCAAAACAGCAGATGCGCCGCAGGATGCACGCCGATGTGGGGATCCACCGCGAAAATGAAGGGGCGGATATAAAGTGAGGTTCCCTCGGCGGCGGGAATCCAGTCCGCGTCCGTCCTCACCAGCGCCTTCACTGCCTCCACCGCGAAGGCCTCGTCCACCGGCGGGATGCAAAGCCGGTCGTTGGAAAGGTTGAGCCGCGCCATGTTCTGCTCCGGGCGGAAGAGCCGCACCTTCCCGTCCGCGCCGCAATACGCCTTCATGCCTTCAAAAACTTCCTGCCCGTAATGCAGGCACATCGCCGCGGGATCCAGCGCAATCGGCGCATAGGGCACAATGCGCGGGCTGTGCCAGCCCCTGCCCGCGTCGTAGTCCATCAGGAACATATGATCCGTATAATAGCGCCCAAAGCCCAACGACCCCTGGTCAGACGGCTTTGCCTTCGGCTGCTTCGTTTTTTCGATTCTGATCGCTTCCATGCAAGCTGCCCCTCCTGTTTCCGCATTAATATAGAAACATTATACCAAAGTCCCCGTCCAATTGCAATATCCGGCGAAAACTTTTGCCCAGGCGCCGCCCCGCACGCCGTTCCCGCGCTGCAGCGAAAGCCCCGCAACGTGCGCCGCCGCCCTTTGTCGGCAAAATCCTCCCAAATATTGTAAATAATGACCATAAATTTACCTAAAATGCGCACTATATTATTGATTGTTTGTGCAAGGTTACAAAAAATCAAAAAGTATTACAAAACGATACCATTCTGTAATCTTTTGTGATATAATTATGGCAGTAAACAAATCAGCTCAGCGCAACGGAGGCTTCACTCCTTATGGATATGACACGCAGAGAGGGCGTCTTTCCTTCCTCTTCCGGGATTGCCGATATATATTATCGCGTCTGGGAACCTGCCGACGGCAGGATCACGGCTGCGGTGCAGCTGATTCACGGCATGGCGGAGCATGGCGAGCGCTACGAAGGCTTTGCCCGCGCCCTTTGCGGTGCCGGGTATTCCGTCTGGATGATGGATTTGCTTGGGCACGGCAAATCTTCCACGGAGGAGGGGCTTGGCTTTTTCGGCTGGCGCGGAGAAAACGGCGGCAGACACAGGGCGGGCTGGACGCATTTTTACCGTGACGCGAAAAAGCTCACCACACTGATGCAGGAGGCTTTGCCGCCGGGAACACCGCTCTTCCTGTTCGGGCACAGCATGGGCTCCTTTGTCGCGCGGGCATATGTCGAAAAATTCGGCGGAGATTACGCCGGCGCCTGCTTCTGCGGCACCAGCGGACCCAACCCGGCGGCGGCGGCCGGCGTGCTTGCGGCAAGGCTTGTGATCGCTCTGCGCGGCGAACGGCATCGCAGCCGTCTGATTGATTCCATCGCCTTTGGGCACTATAACGACAAATATCCCGGCAAGGCGCGCACCAAGTTTGATTGGCTCAACACCGATCCCAGCGAGGTGGATCGCTATATTGCCGACCCGCGCTGCGGTTTTTTGTTCACCGCCGCCGGTTATTTGGATCTCATGCGGCTGATGCGCTTTGTTTCGCGCCCCGCTTGGTTCGGTTCCATGCCCCATCGCTTCCCGATGCTGCTGATTGCCGGCGCGGCGGATCCCGTGGGCGCTTTCGGCAAGGGAGTGGAACTCGTCGCCCGCAGGCTGCGCGGCAAAGGCAAAAAGCAGACGACCTGCCATATCTTCCCCGGTATGCGCCACGAAATCCTGCTTGAACCGGAGCGCCGGGAGGTTTACGAAGCGGTTCTGGGCTGGCTCGGCAAAATCCAGGCGCAGATCTAGCTCAATGATTCCAGGGCGTGCAGGCACTGCCGCCCAATACAGCATGTGCAAGGAGGTTACTGTTGATGAAAACTCTGCTGGTCTATCATTCCCGGCGCCCTTGTGTGCGCACCATGTGCGAGGCCTCCGCAAAGCGGGATGTCGATGTACTGGAGCTGCGCCCCTATTACAGAAAGCGCCTGTTCCTGGGCGCCGTCAGCAGCGCTTACGCCGCGCTGACGGGCAGGGGTGCGCGTATCATCCCCCTGGAGGTGGATCTTTCCCAATATCAGTCCGTGATTCTTGTCACCTCGCTGCAATTGCTTGCCCCCAGCGCGGAATGCAACGAATTCCTTTACCGCTGCGATTTGAGCGGGCGGGAGGTCACCTGCGTTCTGTGCAGCTCCCTGCGCAGCTTTGGCAGCAGCGCCGGTGCGGCTTTGCGCAAGCGCGTGCGGCTGGCGGGCGGCGTCTGCCGCGACGTGATGTATCTTACGGAAAGCGATCTTTCCCGCAAGGCGGAGGAAGCGGATGTTTTTGCGCTGCTGCAAAAAGCCGCCGGCTAACTGCATTCAGCCGCGGTTTTCACCTTTGTTTCGTCGTCACCTTACGGGCAAACGCGCCCGCTTCACGTTCACAGTCCTCCCAAATCACAAAGCGGGTTGCCTAATATGAGCAAAGCGGCGTGTTCCGTCGGATGAAGGAACGCGCCGCAAAATTATTTGCCCTCCGCGTTTTCAGCCACTGCGGCACGGCGCTCGCTAAGCTCCTGATACATCCGCTCGCGGTCGTGCTGGTTGATGTTGTAAAACAACTTGGGCACAATTCCCAGCAGCCCGAAAACAGAAGGCAAAATGGTGCTCAGGGCAAAAATGCCGTGCGCGACCCTGTCACTTTGGCGGGCGAAGTTATCCCCTGTTTCAAAGCCGATCCCTTTCATCACCGCCGTGGTAACGGTGTCGCTGATTCCGGTCGTTATTTTTTTCGGCAATTCGCGCAGCGCCCCGGTCAGACCCTCGGAACGGAAGCCGTTTTTCCATTCCCCATAGTCGATGCATTCGTTGCGGATTTCCTCCGGAATGACCTTTTTTGCGCCATAAAGGAACATCTGGAGGGTGTTGGAAGCGCCGAAGAAAATCAGCATCGGCATCAGCTTGCGGTAATTCCCGTTGATCATCCCCAGAAAATAAATGGGGATCAGCAGCGCGTGATCCATGTGTGAGGTGAGGATCCAGAGGCTCTTGGTGGAAAAGCGTTCCCGCAGCTTGGGAACATAGGCGTAGCTGACATAGGAGGGAACAACGCCGGGAAGCCCGAAAACAGCGCCGAAGTTGCGGAAGTTCAGGACGGAATCGGAATAAAGCGCCCGCTGATCCCGCAGCCCGAACGAACTGAGAATCTCTGCAAGGGTCATCATAAAGAGCGGGCGGTTGCGCAGCAGACCCTGCAAGGTTTCGCGCACACCCGGCGGTTTTTCCCGCGCGTTTTCGGAGCCGTAGACCCGCTCCTTTGAAACCAGCGCGAAGTAAAACGAAAACGCGCCGCTGACCACCGTGCAGCCCACGCCGAACCAAAGGAACCATCCGCGCATCTTCTCGGTGATTGCCTTTTGCGTCGCGCTTTTGTTGTTCGCCACCACGTCAAGTATGATCTTGAATATCTGCCCGGGCAGCTCTTCCCCGAACATGGAAAAGAAATTCGACTTGGTGAGCAGCGTGATGCGTTCCTGCGAGGAAGGGGTCAGGTTGGCGATCATCCCCGTGCGCACCATGGCGATCACGGTGCCTGTCAGGTCGTTGAACATGCCCAAAACCGCATTGGTAAGCAGCTTGGAAATGGAAAACGCGTCCGTGCCCAGGAAAAGATAGGGCAGGACGTAAAACATCGCCGACATGGGGATGCCATAAAAGGGATAAAGGATCAGATACGGGCGGAATTTGCCGAAGCGTGTGCGCGTGCGATCGACAAGGGTTGCAATGAAGAGATCGTTGAGCACGTCCCACGCCAGCGTGAAGGGGCGGATTGCCGCCTGCAGCCCCATATCAATGTTGAGGATGCGGTTGGTAAATTCCGCGTTGTGCGAGCTGATGTTGAAGGTTTGCGCCACATCATAAAGCACAAAGCCCACGGTTTCCTTGGTTCCAACATAGCGCCGGGTCCGGTCGATTGCGCTGACTTCCCTCCGGGTTTCCTGCGCCTCGCCCATGACAAAGCCCCCCTTTGCCGCTTATTTTATTCAAAATCCCCATCCGCATAGTGTTGCGCTTCGCAGTTCAATGCCCAGTGAGAGCACGGGATAAAGAACAGCACTATGTAGAAAAAGGGATTTCTATTTTCTTTTGCAATTGTAGCACAACGCAAGGGGAATTGCAAGGGAAAATGGATTCAACTTCCCACGAATCATAAATAATAATTGCAATCATTCTTTGCTATGTATAATTATACATATCGGCAAAACTAATCAAGCGGATGTTTTCATTTTCACCGGCAAGCTCCCGTGCGCCGTCGGTGAAGCCGCTTTTTGCAAACAGATAATAATACTTTTGCGTGAACTGCCTGAACATCCCGCTTTTCTCCATAAGTGCGGCGACAATTGACCTGTCAATCGGCTCGTTTGTCCACTTGCATTCGCCGAAAATCGCCTGTGTGTGGTCTTCGCTGTGGGCGATAAAATCAATCTCCGCCTCGGATTTTAATTCCGGGTTGTTGCCCCACCAGCGACCGATATTTTGAAAGCCAAAGGGCAGATCATCGTAAATGCTCCACATATATTCAATGCAGAGCTTCTCAAAAACCTCGCCCATGAAGGCGGAAATCTGCGGTTTGATGCGGCGATACACCTGCTCGCCCCGGTCGATGGAAACCGGCGACACGTTGGGGTACACAAAACGGTACCAGAAGCGGAACATGCCGTCCTCCAACCGATACAGCGTTTTGCGGCTGTCCGGTTTATCCATAATCGGCACTTCTTTTTTGACAACGCCGGTGTCCAGCAGCGCCTTCATGTAAGTTGCCACCGTGCTGCTTTCCTCGCCGACCTTGCCTTTGATGTCCTTCATCTGCGAACTGCCGCTTGCGATGGCGGTGATGATGGATTGATAGAGCGACGGGTCGTTGAACTCCTGCTTGAGGAGATTGGTGGTTTCCTCAAACATATAGGCGTTGCTGTCAAAAAACTGCCCCTCCAGATTTTCGTCAAGGGAAAGTCGGTCGCTCATCAAAGAGAGGTACTTGGGAATGCCCCCGGTCACGCCGTAAATCACCGCTTGGTCGAGCTTCGGCAGCTCCGGCACAAACAGCCGCGCGGTTTGAAAATCCACCGGCAGCAGTTTTATCTGCGCGCTGCGCCGCCCGTACAGCGGGCTTTGATAGCCCAGCACCTGATTTTGCATGAAAGACAGGGACGATCCCGCCAAAATCAGCATCATATTCGTCTTCAAAAAATGCAGGTCAATATGCTGCTGCAAAATGGACAGGGCACTTTCATTCGACTTTGCAAAATAGGGGAACTCATCGAAGACGAGAATGATCTTCTCCCGCTCGGCGCGTTTGTGGACATGCCGCAAAGCCGCGTCAAAATCGTCAAAGACAGGCGCATCGTCCTCGTTATCAAAAATCGCGCGGGAAAGGCGGACCATCTGGTCTTTGAAGGTTTCCTTGTTCACGGCCGTGAAAAAGATCGCCCGCTTGTCGCGGATGAATTCTTCAATCAGCTGCGTTTTGCCCACCCGCCGCCGCCCGTAAATGGGCACGCAGGTGAAGGAATCGCGCGCGTATTGCGCGTTGAGTGTTTCCAGCTCTTTGGCTCTGCCGATAAACATGAGTTCCATGCTCCTGCTTTGGGATTGCCCATAGTATACCCGATTTCAAAAAATAAGTCAATTCATTTTTACTAAATATGCTTTTACTTGATTGGCTTTACATTCACGAGACACAGCCCGCCATGGAGCGGCGCTCCTCTCGCGCCAAGCTTTCATGCCTGACGCAGACCGATGCCGCCCGTATAGTAAATATAATAGCTTCTTGCGAGGTTTCCGCTTCCGCTCAGTTGAATTGCCCCGCCGATTAAAATCCGCGTCCCGGCAGATAACGGCGCCTGGATCTGCGAAGTGAACGCCGTGCGCATTGTGTTGCCTGGAACGAATCCGCTGTAGCCCGCGCTTACAACGGTTTTCGTATCGGGTATCTGCGTAAAAACATTGCTTTCGTCTGTCGCGGCGAATAATTGCACGAACGGATAAACGGTTACGCCGGATGGGAAGTTAAAGTCCGCCAGCGTTCCGACGGTGATATAGACGCTTTCAATAACAGTGTCAAAGGGCAATGAAAATGCAGATTGCGCATCCCTTGCGGTGATGCTGCCGTTTGGCGCAACCGGCAGAATGGGCGGCTCAGCGCCGAAGGTGAGCACGCTGATGTTGATTGGCTGTCCCGTTGCGCCCGTGCTTATATGCGGCGCCTGCTTCGATGCGAACGGAACAACCGAAAGCCCGCCGCCGCCGGAACCGGGATTGCCCTGCGGTCCCTGCGGGCCTTGCGGGCCTGTCGGCCCCGGATCGCCTTGTGCGCCCTGCACGCCCTGCGGACCGGCAGGACCCTCCGGGCCGGTGTCGCCCTTTGCGCCCTGTATGCCCTGTGCTCCGGCAGGGCCCTCCGGACCGGTATCACCCTGAATCCCCTGTATGCCCTGCGAACCCGCCGGCCCCGCCGGACCAGGATTGCCCTGCGGTCCCTGCATCCCTTGCGGGCCCTGAATATTGCCCACATTTTCCCAGCTTTTGCTGTTTGCGCTCCAAACGTACAGGTCGCCTTTGATGAGATACGCGTCCCCGGCGTTTCCGGTCGGATGCGCGGCGATAAGCTCCGCGAGCGTATCATAGGAACCCAGTATGTTGACCCCCGTGCCATCCGTACCGTTCGCGCCCTGCAAGCCCTGCATCCCCTGCGGGCCTGTCGGCCCCGGGTCGCCCTGTGCCCCCTGTATGCCCTGCGGACCCACCGGTCCCACGGGACCCGCGTCGCCCTGGATCCCCTGCACCCCCTGCGGGCCTGTCGGTCCCGGGTCGCCCTGGATCCCCTGTATGCCCTGCGAACCCGCCGGACCTGCCGGACCTGCTTCACCCTGAAGCCCCCGCACGCCCTGCACACCAGTCGGGCCAGGATCACCCTGCACGCCCTGCGCTCCCTGCGCCCCCTGCGGGCCTGTGGAACCCATCGGGCCTGGATTGCCCTGAAGCCCCTGCACCCCCTGCGGGCCTGTCTGCCCGGGATCACCCTTTGCGCCCTGCACCCCCTGCGGGCCTGTCTGCCCTGGATCACCTTTTACGCCCTGCACCCCCTGCGGGCCTGTGGGCCCCATCGGACCGACAGGTCCGGCATTGCCCTGCACGCCCTGCGGTCCCTGAATATGCCCCACATTTTCCCAGCTTTGGCTGTTGGCGCTCCAAACGTACAGGTCGCCGTTCACAAGGTACGCATCTCCGACATTTCCCGCCGGGTGGTCGGCAATCAGCTCCGCGAGGGTGTCATAGTAACCCAGTATGCTAACTCCCGTCCCGTTTGTTCCTCTGGCGCCCGGCGGACCTTGCATGCCCTGCGGACCCTGTGCGCCCGGCGGGCCTTGCATGCCCTGCGGACCCTGCGTCCCTGCGTCTCCGCGGTCACCCTTGGGTCCCGTCGCGCCGGGTATCCCTTGTATCCCCTGCGCTCCCCTGGGGCCGGGCGGTCCGGCGCAGCAGCAATTCGTATATCCGCATGTATGGCAGCGGCTTTGGGCGGGAACACATCCGTTGTACCCATAGAATTTACATAAAGAATCCAACGCACTTGCCTCCTGAAATATTCTTATACGATTCCGCTTTATTGCGGGGTCGTAGTATACGCATCGCGCACGGTAAGCCGTCTGGGGCCGTTTATTTCCGCTGGTTGATTGCCCAATGGGTATACGATTCCTCCGCAAGCAAAGCCCTGCCCTTATCGCTTGTCTTTTTGTCGCCCTCATTGGCAAGACGTTACGCGCGGAGTACTATATTTTATTCTCCCGTCTTTGCGGTGACACAGCGCCCGCGCTTGCGCTGCGAAACGACAGACAAGATGCTTAAGATGTTTTTTTGTTGCGCAACAGCGCGAAACGAAAAATCCGCCCAAAAGAGGGCGCTTGGTCAAGGAGGACAATCGAGTAGGAGGGTAGCCATTAGTTGACTACCCGACCTCTCACACCACCGTGCGTACCGTTCGGTACACGGCGGTTCCTTAGTTCACACAGCATTTTAGATAATAGTCAGTCATGG
>JAISQZ010000014.1 GCA_031273905.1 Oscillospiraceae bacterium
CCATGACTGACTATTATCTAAAATGCTGTGTGAACTAAGGAACCGCCGTGTACCGAACGGTACGCACGGTGGTGTGAGAGGTCGGGTAGTCAACTAATGGCTACCCTCCTACTCGATTATCCAAAAAATTCAAACAACAGAAGGGTGATCCAAATGATTGTTATCCTCAAACAGCAGCACGATCCCACCCAGCTTGAAGAGCTGCGCAGATGGCTGGAGGAACTCAACATCTCCATCCAGGTAAACAAAGGCGTACAATCCACCGTGCTCGGTCTGATCGGCGATACCTCCCAGGTGGATTCCGACCTGATTGAAGCGCTTGAAATTGTCGAAACCGTCAAGCGCGTACAAGAACCCTACAAAAAAGCAAACCGCAAGTTCCATCCGGAGGAATCCGTCGTCAGCGTTTCCGGCGTACCTGTCGGCGGCGGGCATTTCGCCGTGATGGCGGGTCCGTGTTCCGTGGAATCCCGGGAGCAGCTTTGCGCGGTGGCGCAGGCGGTAAAGGAAGCCGGGGCGAAAATCCTGCGCGGCGGCGCGTTCAAGCCGCGCACCTCTCCCTATGCCTTCCAGGGAATGCGGGAATCCGGCATTGACCTGCTGCTGGAGGCCAAACGGCTTACGGGATTGCCCATCGTGACGGAGATCATGGATATTTCGCACATCGATGCCTTCGCCGACGTGGATTTGATCCAGGTCGGCGCACGGAATATGCAAAACTTTGAGCTGCTCAAGGAGCTGGGACATTCCGCCAAACCCGTCCTGCTCAAGCGCGGGCTTTCTTCTACGCTGCAAGAGCTGCTGATGAGCGCGGAATATATCATGGCGGGCGGCAACGAAAATGTGATCCTCTGCGAACGCGGCATCCGCACCTTCGAAACGGCAACGCGCAACACCCAGGATATTTCCGCCATCCCGATTGTGAAGGAGCTTTCGCACCTGCCGATCATCGTTGACCCCAGCCACGCCACGGGCGTTGCGCGCTACGTGAAGCCCTTGGCGCTTGCCGCAACCGCCGCCGGCGCGGACGGGTTGATGATTGAGGTGCACAACGACCCGCGCAAGGCGCTGTGCGACGGTCCGCAATCGCTGACCCCGGCGCAGTTCGCGCAGACGATGGAAGCCGTTAACGCAGTGCTCAGCGTAAGGGGGTAAGGATTCGTGGAAGCAATTACCGTGCCGCTGGGCGAACGAAGCTACAATGTTTTGATCGGCGACGGTCTTTTGGCGCAAGCGGGCGAACATCTGGTGGAACACTTCGGCGAAGCCCGCCCGCAAACGCTTCTGCTGGTTTCGGATGAAACAGTTTTTTCGCTCTATGGCAAGCAGGCGCTGGCTTCGCTTGGGGCTGCGGGCTTCGCCTGTGAGACCTTTGTATTCACGCCGGGCGAAGCCAGCAAAAGCCTTTCTGTTTTAGGGGCGTTGCTGGAATTTTGCGCCGCAAAGCAATTGACCGGCGGCGATGCGCTGCTCGCGCTGGGCGGCGGCGTGGTTGGGGATGTTGCGGGCTTCGCGGCGGCGATCTATCGCCGCGGGCTTCGTTATATCCAGTTGCCGACCACGCTGCTCGCGGCGGTGGATTCCTCTGTCGGCGGCAAGACAGCGGTCAATTTGCGGGTGGGCAAAAACCTCGCCGGGGCGTTTTGGCAGCCCTCGCTCGTGCTGTGCGACCCGCTGACCCACCGAAGCCTCCCGCCTGAAATTTATGCTGACGGCGTTGCGGAATGCTTAAAATACGGCGTATTGTTTGATGAAACGCTCTTTGCCGCGATGGAGGGCGGCTGCCTCTTCACGCTGCGCGAAAAGGAGATTGCCCGCTGCGTAGGCTTCAAGCGCGATGTGGTTGCCCGAGACGAACACGACATCGGCGAACGCCGTTTGCTCAATTTGGGGCATACGCTCGGCCACGCGATTGAGCAGATAAGCGGTTTTGCCATATCACACGGCGCAGCGGTGGGGCTTGGCATGGCGCTGATCACCAGGCTTGCCCAGCGACAAGGCTGGTGCGCGGATATTCTCCCCCGCCTTTGCGCGGCACTCGAACACAATCAATTGCCCACCGAATGCCGCTATCCCATGGCCGCACTCACAAATGCCCTGCGGCAGGACAAAAAACGCGTGGGCGACAAGCTGACCCTGGTGGTTCCGCAGCGCATCGGCAACTGCCGCCTGAAAACCCTGCCATTGGAGGAATTTCAAGCTATGCTGGAGGAGCTGCAATGAATGTTCAAACACTCATGCCGGGCGCCGTGTGCGGTGCTGTGGAAGCAATTGCCTCCAAATCCGACCTGCACCGGCAGTTGATTGCCCTTGCGCTATCCGGCGAAGCCTTTCCCCCTTTTTTTGCGCAGCCGGTTTCAGAGGACATTACCGCCACCGCACGCTGCTTGCAGGCGCTCAAGGATTCAAAAGCGACAGGCTGTCTGCTCGACTGTGGGGAATCCGGTTCCACGCTGCGCTTTTTGCTGCCGGTCACAGCGGCATTGGGCGTAACCGCCCGTTTTGAGGGAGGAGGGCGGCTGCCCGCGCGTCCGCTTGAGCCATTGCTTTCGCTGCTGCGCACACATGGTTGTACGGTTGAGGGTGAAGCACTGCCTCTCCTTCTTTCCGGTCATCTGCTGCCCGGAGAGTTCGCTTTGCCAGGCAACATCAGCTCGCAATATGTTACAGGGCTGCTCTTTGCCCTGCCGTTGCTGGGGGGGCGCAGCCGCATCCTGCTGCAAAGCCCGCTGGAATCCGCCGGGTATGTGCGCATGACGCTGCAAACACTTTCGCGCTTTGGTGTGGAAGTACAAGAAAGCGCTCTGTGCTTTGATATCCCCGGCAAACAGCTGTACCGCTTCCCTGCCTCGGACAAGGGTCTGCAAGCGGATGGCTGCTGGTCCTCCGCCGCGTTCTGGCTGGCGGCCGGCGCTTTGGCGGGCGATGTGCGCATCTCGGGGCTGAACCTGCAAAGCGCACAGCCCGACCGCGCCGTATTGGATTTTTTGCGGCAAATGGGTGCGGATATCTCCATCGAAACAGACAAAACCATCCGTGTACGGCAAAGCACGTTGCGGGGCATTGTTATGGATGCCGCCGATTGTCCGGATCTGGTGCCCATCATGGCGGTGGTGATGAGCCTTGCGCAAGGCGAAAGCAGGATCATCAACGCCGCAAGGCTGCGCCTTAAGGAAAGCGACCGCCTGCACGCGATGGCGCAAAGCCTCAACGCTATGGGCGCGAAGGCAGAGGAACTGCCGGAAGGCTTGGTGATGCAGGGCGTTGCCGCCCTGCGCGGCGCAAATTTAAGCAGCTTTGGCGATCACCGCATTGCCATGGCGCTGGCGGTGGCTGCGCTGCGTGCGGATGGAAGCGCTGCGCTTTCCGACGCGCAGGTGGTCGGAAAATCTTATCCCGGCTTCTGGGAAACCTTGCGCCGGTTGAAAAAAGGAGGCTGCGCCTGATGGGATCTTCGTTCGGGAAAACAATTCGCTTCAGCATTTTTGGGCAATCGCATTCCGATGGGATCGGCGTGGTGATTGACGGGCTGCCTGCGGGGGAAATGATTGATCTGGATGAGGTTGCCGCTTTGATGGCGCGGCGCAGTCCCGGGCAGGGCGCGGGCGACACCCCCCGGCGGGAGGCGGATGCCGCGCGTGTGCTTTCCGGTTTGGTGGAAGGCAAAACCTGCGGTGCGCCCCTTTGCGCCGTGATCGAAAATACCGATGTCCGTTCCGGTGATTACGAACAACTGCGTTACCTCCCACGTCCCGGTCACGCGGATTTCCCGTTGCAGGAAAAGTTCGGCGGTTTTCAGGATATACGCGGCGGCGGGCATTCCTCCGGGCGGCTGACCGCCCCGCTGTGCTTTGCGGGCGCTGTTTGCCTGCAAATCCTTGCAAGACGCGGGATTTTCATTCAGGCGCATATCGTGCAAATCGGGCGGCAAACCGCGGAAGAAAACTTTACGCAGGAAA
>JAISQZ010000057.1:0-35000 GCA_031273905.1 Oscillospiraceae bacterium
CCATCTGATCCAGCCCCGTTTCCTCAAGCCTTCGTTCCAGGCATTTGTCATTATCCAGCTTGGCCCGCAGCAGGTTGGGAACCAAGGAAGCCCCGCATAAAAGCTCCTGCCCCTCCGGCTGCTGATAGCTTTCCAAAGCGGCGCTCGCTTTGCCAAAGCGCAGGCTTGCCCCCTGCGTCCGGATGATGTATTGTTCCGCATCCTCCGTCAGGCTCAGCTGCGTTCCCGCCGGAAGCTCCTCCGGCACATAGCATTCCTGTAGGGTGATCTGTTCCGCGGCAATCTCCTCCCCTGCTCCGTCCAAATAACGGAAGAGGATATGCACATCCGTCTGCGGCGCAAATTCGTCCAGCCACAGCTGCACCTCTTCGCTCTGCTCCGCTTCACAGGCCAGCGCGAAGCTGCCGCTCGCCTTGGGCGCACCGTTTTCGTCCAGAAGCCACTCCACGTGGATGCCATATGCACTTTTAAAACGGTTTGTGTTGGTGAAAACGAATCTGCCGCCGCCCTTTGCCGCCGCGCGGATGGGGCGATAGACGTTCTTCATCGCGTAAGCGCCGGTGTGCGGCCTGCGGTCGGGATAAACCAGACCGTCCACACAAAAGTTGCCGTCATGCTTGCGCTCGCCGTGGTCACCGCCATAGGTATAGCGCAAAGCCGCGCCTTCGCCGTGATCCACCGCGTGGTCCGCCCATTCCCAAATGCAGCCGCCCATCAGGGTTTCATAAGCAAGGAACAGATCCCCGTATTCCGCCAGCCCGCCGGGGCCCACGCCCATGGCGTGCGCGTATTCGCACAGGAAAAAGGGCTTGCCGCGAAACCGTTCATCCTCCTTCTGCTTGCCGATGCGTTCCAGCTTTGCGTGAGGGGTATACATTTCGGAATACACGTCATAGGCGTACACCGGCGTATGCACAACACTTTCGTAATGCACGGGGATTTCCGGATGCACGGCATGGAGGAAGGCATAGCAGGCGTCCTGGCAATGGTGCCCGCCCGCCTCGTTGCCCAGGGACCACATGGTTACGCAGGCGTGGTTGCGGTCACGGAAGAGCATCCGCTTCACGCGGTCAAGGTAACGGGGGATCCAGCGTTTATCGTGGCTGACCAGATGGAAGTCGTTGTGCGGCGGAAATTCCGCGCCGTGGGTTTCAATATCCGCTTCATCCACCACATAAAAGCCCATCTCGTCCGCCAGCATCAGCAGATGCGGGTCGGGCGGGTAATGCGCGGTGCGGATGGCGTTGACGTTGAGTGCTTTCATCAGCGTCAGATCCTTCAAATAATCCTCATAACGCATGCAGTAACCGGTCACGGGGTCTGTGTCGTGATGGTTGACGCCCTTGAACTTAATCTTTTTGCCGTTGAACAGGAAGATATTCTTCTTTATCTGCACCGTTTTGAAGCCAATGGGCAGGTTGACCGTCTGCGAAAGCGCACCGTCCTTTTTCAGGCGCAGCCAGGCCTGATAAAGCTTGGGCTGTTCCGCGTTCCATTCGATTACCTCCGGCAAATCCAGCGTGAAGGATACACGCTCCTTCGCGGCGCCCGAAAATGACGCTTCCAGACCATCAATGGCAAATTCCAGCGACCAGCCGCCGCATTCCCCAAGCACCTCCGCCGTCACTTGCAGGCGGTAACCGCCGTCCGGCAGGCGCTGCGGCTTTGCGAACACATCGGTGAGGTAGGTTTTTGGCAAATCATAGAGGAGGACATCGCGGAAAATCCCGCTCTCGCGGAACATATCCTGGCATTCCAAGTACGTGCCGGTGCTCCATTTGTGCACCGCCACAAGCAGCTCGTTTTCGCCGGGCGCCGCCATGCCGCTGATATCGAATTCCGCCGTATTGTGCGCACCCTCGCTGTAGCCCACATGGTAGCCGTTGAGGAACACGTCCAGGCAGGCGGCCGCCC
Organism: Oscillospiraceae bacterium; assembly: GCA_031273905.1. Taxonomy (GTDB): domain Bacteria; phylum Bacillota; class Clostridia; order Oscillospirales; family Acutalibacteraceae; genus WRMQ01. Next base: position 1,915 of record JAISQZ010000057.1, read on the forward strand.
CCAAAAAGCTGAGCAGAAAGCTGCGGTTGTGCGTTTCCTCCAGCGTGAACAGCTTGCGATAAATCCCGCAGGGAACCTGTTCGGGCATCTCTGGCATGGGGCTTTCAAATTCGTAAGGGCAATTGAGATAAACCGGCGGCTCATAGCCCGTGCGCTGCCAGGTGGAGGGCACCTGCACCTGGTCAAAAACCATCTCCTCCGTGTCCAGCTCCTTGGGCAGCTCCCGCGCGTCGGCATAGTAGCGAAAATCCCACGCGCCGGAAAGCACGCGCACCAAATCGGAAGTGTATCGCTGCCGCGCCATTGGCGTCGCGCGAAGCACCTCCTCGTCACCATAGGGAATAAAATACGCCCTGGGTGCGCGCTTGTTTTGCTCATAGATTTCAAAATCCTTGTAGTTGCCGCGTTGCATCCGATATTTCATCGAAAAATGCCTCCCATCAAAAATAATTTTTATGATCCCAGCCGTTCCAGCTTTGCGTATTTTGCCATGAGCTTCTTTTGCCCCGCCGTGTCAAACGCCACCTCCAGCAGATGGTCGTTGCCGATTCCCCTGCAGGAAAGTATGCTGCCTTCGCCGAAGGAACTGTGCCGTACCCGCTCGCCCGGCGCAAAAACCGGCGTCGGCGGCTGCAAATCCGGCTTGGGTTCCGTCAAGCTTTTCCGCAAAGAACCGGTCTCCTGCCGCGGCCCTTGTCCCCAAAGCGGAATCGCCGCCGTGCGCTGTTTTTCGCCGCCCTCCGGCTCAGCCAAGCCCGCTTCCCGCAAAAAACGCGAGGGCGAGTTATACGCCGTGCTTCCATAAAGCAGACGAGAACGCGCGGTGGTGAAGCACAGCGTCTCCCGCGCCCTGGTGATGCCCACATAGGCCAGCCGCCGTTCCTCCTCCAGCGCCGATTCCGCGCCGCCAAAGAGCACCTGATACCCCGGGAACACCCGTTCCTCCCACGCGGGAAGGAACACACAGGGGAATTCCAGCCCCTTTGCCGCATGGAGCGTCATCAGCACTGCGGCATCCGCCTGCGCGTTATATTGGTCAATGTCCGAAAGCAGCGCAACCTCCTCCAAAAACCCCCAAAGGCTTGCCTCCTCCGCCTCCTCCTCATAGCGCAGAAGGTTGGAGGAAAGCTCCTGCAGGTTTTCCATGCGATCCTCGTAGGTTTCCCTGTCCTGCGCCAGGGCGGCGATGTAGCCGCTGCGCTGCATGGTCAGCTCCAAAAGCGCCTTCATTGTCATCTGAGTGCGCAGGGCGCGCAGCTCTTCGAGCATCCCGGTGAATTCGCCAAGCCGCGCCGCCGCCCGCCGCAGCTGCGGGTATTCCTTTGCACGCAGCAGAATTTGATACAGGCTCACGCCCTCCTGCACGGCAAGCGCCGCGGCGCTTTGCACGGTGGCCTCGCCGATGCCGCGCTTTGGCTCGTTGATAATCCGCCGCAGCCTGATCTCGTCCGCAGGGTTCACCAGCACGGTCAAATACGCCAGCGCGTCCTTGATTTCCTTGCGGTCATAAAAGCGATGCCCCCCAATGATCCGGTAGGGGATCCCGGCGCGCACAAAAGCGGTTTCCAGCGTGTTGGAAAGGGCATTGACGCGATAAAGCACGGCATGGTCCCCCCACTGCCTGCCTGCGGCGACGCTCTTTTCGATCTGCTCCGCAATCAGCCGCGCTTCCGCACGCTCGTCCTCCGCCACGCGCCAGGCGGGCGGAACCCCCTCTCCGTTGCCCGTCCAAAGGCTTTTTCCCTTGCGCTGGCGGTTGTGGGCAATCACGGCGTTGGCGGCATCCAGGATGGCCTGCGTGGAACGGTAATTTTGCTCCAGGCGGATCACCTGCGCACCGCTGAACTGCCGTTCAAAATACAGGATGTTTTCCACCGCCGCGCCGCGGAAGCTATAGATGCTTTGATCGTCGTCGCCCACGGCGCAAAGGTTGCCGTGCCCTGCGGAAAGAAGCTGCACCAGGCGATCCTGCGCAAAGTTGGTGTCCTGGTATTCGTCCACCAGAATGTATTCAAAGCGCTGCTGGTATTGCCGGCGCACCAAGGCGTTTCCCTCCAGCAGCTCCACGGTGTTGGTGATGATGTCGTCAAAATCCATCGCGTTTGCCTTGCGCAGCAGCTGTTGGTAACGCGCATAGGCTTGGGCGGTCTGCCGAAGGCGGAGGTCGCTCCCCGCTTCCCCGGCAAGCGCTTCCGGAGAAACCAGCCGCTCCTTCGCCCGGCTCACCGCGCTAAGCAACTGCCTGTGCGGCAAAAACTTTTCATCCATTTGAAGCTGCCGCTGCACTTCCTTCATCGCGCGGCGGCTGTCGTCGGTGTCATAGATGGCGAAATGGGCGTCGTAGCCCGGCAAGCCGCCGTCATGCCGGCGCAATATTTTGGCGCAGACGGAATGGAAGGTTCCCGCCCAAAGCGCGCCCGCCTGGTCGCCCAGCATCGTGCGCAGGCGTTCCTTCATCTCGCCGGCGGCCTTGTTGGTGAAGGTGATCGCCAGAATGCGCCAAGGCTCCGGCGCTCCCACGCAAAGCAGCGGCGCGATCCTTTCCCTTGCCTGCGCGTCCCCTTCGGCGGCCGTGCGCAAATCCTCCAGCGCCGCAGCGTCCGGCGCACAGGCAAAGTCGCCGGAATGCCAAGCGTTGCCGTGCCGGATCAGGTAGGCGATCCGGTGAACCAGCACCGTCGTCTTCCCGCTGCCCGCCCCCGCCAGCACCAGCAGCGGACCTTTCACGCAAAAAACCGCCTGCCGCTGCATTCCGTTCATCCCGGCAAATTCCCGCTCTAGGATTGTTCTTCGCAGCGCAAGGCATTGTGCGCGTTCCACCTCGTTCATACAACCCCCAAAAATTCGTGGTGTCACACGGAATCATAGCGCAGGCTTTTCGCCAAGGCGATATCCTCGGCGCTGAGCTTTTTTGGCATATGCAGCGCACGGGTGATTCCAAGGTCGCTCACCGCGCCGCCGCGCAGGATGACCACGCGGTTGCTCTGATTTTCCGCAAGCAGGCGCACCGCGCGTGCGCCCATTTGCGCCGCAAGGATGCGGTCACGCGCGGAGGGCTTGCCGCCGCGCTGAACATAGCCTAGCACATCCGCACGCGTTTCAACGCCGGTCAACTGCTGGATACGCTTCGCAAGCGCCTCCATGCCGCCGGGATAACGCGTCCTGCCGTTTTTATCCTTTTTGCCGGTAAAGCCCTCCGCCACCAAAACCACAAAGGAACGCCTGCCCGCCGCCTTTGCCGCCGCAATCGCTTGCGCAATGCCGCCGTCAAAACGCGCAACCTCTTCCGCGCTCATCTCACCCTGCTCGGGCAGATCATAGCCCTCCTCCGGCACCACCGTCACCGCGCCGGCCGCCATGCCCGCATAAAGGGTCAAATCACCCGCCATGTTGCCCATTACCTCCACTATGATGCAGCGGTCGTGCGAGCGGGCGGTGTCGGCAATGGCATCCACCATAGCGCAAACAGCGTTAAGGCAGGTGTCGTAACCGATGGTTTCGTCGGTGCAGGCGATGTCGTTATCAATCGTACCGGGCAGGCAGACGCAGGGCAGGTTCTTTTTGGTCAGATCAAACGCGCCGCGGAAGGAACCGTCCCCCCCAACAACCACCAAGCCCTCAATCGGATTCGGATTGCCTGCGGCATCCCGGTTTTTCCTGCAATTGCGGATGCACTGCCTGATCGCACCCTTGCGCCTGGCGGCGTCGCTGAAGGGCAAAAAACGCGCGGTGCGCAGGACGGTGCCGCCTCTTTGGTGGATGTCATCCACTTTTTCCGGCGTCAGCTCCTCCCAATCCGCGTCATATAAGCCCTGATAGCCGCATTGGATGCCATAAATACGCATTCCCCGCGCCGCCGCAGCAAAAACTGCGGCGCGGATGGCGGCATTCATGCCGGGGCAGTCCCCGCCGGATGTCAGTATTCCAATTGTGTTCATAAGTGCCGTGATCCCCCTGCCGTTTATTGCACGGTCGAGCCGCGCGGAAAAAATCCGATTATTATCGTACAGCATCGGCGGTAAAATGTCAACAGTTTTGTATTGTTTTCAACAACAAAAAGTGCCCGATCAATTGCAATATCAAATGCAACAAAAATTTCATCACAGGGGAAAGCCATCAAAGCGCATTTTGCGGGTTCTCGACGCTTAATTTCACCGGGCGCACTAAAAAGCACAGGGGCGGCAGGAATGCCTTCCCTGTGCGGATTCCTGCCTATGCAGGGGAAAAATCGCAAAAGAGAGGTCAAAGGACCTCTCTTTTGCAAAAAAGTGGCAAGCGGCAAACGTTCCCCGGCGGTTCCCGCCGTGTGTGTTTCGCTTTTTGTCAGGAAGCTTTTAGCTTCAGGCGCAGCTGATCCGCAATCATTGCGATAAATTCGCTGTTGGTCGGCTTCCCGCGGCTGTTTTGGATCGTGTAGCCAAAATAAGAATTGAGCACATCCACGTCGCCGCGATCCCAAGCCACCTCAATCGCGTGGCGGATCGCCCGCTCCACGCGGGAGGGCGTGGTCTTGAAGGTTTTTGCCACCGTGGGATAGAGCAGCTTTGTGACGGAGCTTATCATATTGCCGTCCCCAATGGAAAGAATAATCGCTTCGCGCAAATACTGATAGCCCTTGATGTGCGCCGGTACGCCGACCTGGTGCATGATCTCGGAAACCTGCAGCTCCAGGCTAGGTCTTGTGCGCCCCGCGCGCTTGCCGGCTTCCGGCGCGGCGGCGCTGCCCGTTTTGCGCCAAGTGGTAAACTGGCTTACGCGCTCGGCAAGCATACGCACATCAAAGGGCTTAAGAAAATAATAATCCGCCCCGCTGGAAAGCGCTTCCTGTTCAAAGCTTGCGTTGTCCACGCTTGAAAGCAGCAGAATCAACGGCTTGTGCGGCAAGGCGCGCGCCTTGATCTCCTTCAGGACGCCCAGTGCATCCATGTGGGAAAGGAAGGAATCCATGATCAAGACATCCTGCTGCTCACTTTCAAGCTGCTTTAGGACTTCCAGTCCATCCTTTGGTACCGTTCGCACGTCGAAGCCCTTGCTCCTGAGCGCCTGCGAACAGTCCAGTCCCCCGTCATTTCCATCGTCTGTCAACAAAACCTGCAACGAGTTTGTCATTTTCTTCGCCGTCCTCTCATATTTAGCTACCTTTCAGCGCTAAAGCCCATCAATAAGCTTACAGTGCTAAAAGCCGTAGCTTTTCCCCCATAGAATAGCATATATGGTAATAATTGTCAATTATTTTTTTCTCATTATTCTCATTTTTTATCCTTTGGGGCAAATCTGAGCAAACGGCCGCCGCCAACGCTACGCGGCTTCGCGCAATTGTGCGCTTTCCCGCGCCGTTTCGAGCATCGTCTGCGCAAAAATGGCATAACCTTCCAGCGGTGTGTTCACAAACACATGGGTTATCGCGCCGATGAGCATCCCGTCCTGCACAATCGGGCTGCCGCTCATGCCTTGGACAATCCCTCCGGTGGCCGCAATCAGCGCGGGATCGGTGATACGGATGGTCATATTTTTCTGACCTGCGCCGGCATTCACGGAAACCCGCGTGATTTCCGCATCATAATACCTGGCGGTTGTGCCCTCGACGGTGGCAAGGATTTTTGCGGCGCCCGTTTTTACCTCCGATTTGAGCGCGACGGGAAGCAGCTCATTTTTTGGCGCAAATGCCAGAGTGCCATAAACCCCCGTTTCGCCGTTTTTCTGCAGCGCGGCAAGCGTTTGCGTGTCAAAGACCCCGCAAAGCTCCCCCGGGGAACCATCCACACCCTTGTAACAGCCCATCACCTTGGCGCTCACCATTTCGCCGCCCGAAATCGGAATCACTTCGCCGGAATCCACATCGCAGATCGCGTGACCCAAGCCCGCAACCGTCTTGCTCTTTTCGTCATAAAACGTTACGGTTCCTATGCCCGCGGAGCTATCGCGGATCCACAGCCCGGCGATCAGCTTACCGTCTGCCGCGCCGCGCACCGGCGCCAGGCGCAGGGTCAGCTCACTGCCGCCGCGTTCCACCGTCAGCCGCAGGGGTGTTCCCCCGCAGTTTTCGATCGCTTGGGCAACCTCGGCCTTGCGGTTCACCTCTTTGCCGTCAATTGCGGTAATCACGTCGCCGCTGCGGATACCCGCCGCCTGCGCCGGATTTTCGTTGCCCTTGGCGGTGGTGACCAGATCCGTTTTTGCGACCAGCACGCCCTTCGTATAGAGCTTTACGCCGAAGATGTCCCCACCCACGCGAACATAGCTTCGCTTGGCGACCGTCACCTTGGCGGATTTGACCGGGAACAGCCGCAGCAGCTTAAACGCCGCTTGCCGGGCGGGGGCGTTTTCCGGTTCCGCCATCGCGGCCTGACCGTCCGTTCCCCCTTGCTCGGGCATCCAGCCGATTGCCCCGGGCTGCTTCCCGGTGGGAATTTCCACCAGCTCCGCCGAATACGGCGCGTTGAACACCAGCATTTGCCGCCCGGTAATGGCAACCTCCTCCGGGAGCATCGCCATACCATAACCAATCAGCAGGAACACCATCAGGCTGCACAGCCCCAGGAGCGCCGCCGCGCGTTTGACCGCCTTGTTCACAAAGATTGCTCTCACCTCCGCCTTCCTTGCGTGGAAGCTTGGCGCCTCGCCGCACACATACTTTGCGCCGCAAGCGAAGGATTTATCAGCGGAAAATCTACACTTTGATGGAAAAATTACTCCGCAAGTAAAGTCTTGCCAGTGAGGGCGCCAAAAAGGCAAGCGATCATGGCAGGGCTTTGCTTGCGGGCAATGAAAAGCAGCGGGAAATTGTTTCCCGCTGCTTCCATAAAGATAAAACGGCAAATGCTTGCAGGGCTGCAGGGGCGCACGTCCCAGCGCCGCAGCCCCAAAAACGCGGGATAGCGCTCAGCCGCCCTTTATTCCGTCGTTGCCGCTGTGGAGGCCACCCCCGCGCGGGTGTAGTTGAGCGCAACGCCCGAATTGTCCGCTTGCAGCACAAGGGCCGTATCCGTCACGGTGAACGTGTACTCGCGTGTGGTGGAAATCAGGAAAAGCTGGTATGTGATGCTGATCTGATCCTTTTCCTCTTTTTCCTTGGCCGGGGTAATGGCATAACTGCCGCTGACCAGGTTAGAAAGCAGCCCAAGCTTCACCGTCCCGGTGAGATCGGCGTTCTCATTGGGGATAAATTCCATCGCCTGAAATTCCAGCGAACCGACCGCGGCCTGCCATTTCCCCGCGATCAATTCCTGCGGCTTGGGCGCAAACAGCCCGCAGCCCGCAAACACAAGCGCCGCCGTCAGCAACACTGCCAGGATTCCCGTAGCCTTTTTCATTGCAATAACCTCCTCTTTCTTATGAACGCAAAATCTTTGTTCCCTGCGGCGTGTCTTCGATTGCCACGCCCATGGCCTTCAGCTTATCACGGATTTCATCCGCCAGCGCCCAGTTTTTTTCCTTGCGCGCCCGGCTGCGCTGTTCCACCAGCGCCTGCGCTTCGTCGTCCGGCGCTCCAGCCGCTTCGCGCAGGCAAACCAGCCCGAGCACCCCCGTCAGCTCGTCAAAAAGCGCTGCGGCATAGCGGCATACCGCTTTGGAAGCCGCCGCTTCAATCACCTGGGTGTTGCAATCCCGCACCAACTCAAAGATGGCGGCAAGCGCGTCCGCGGTGTTGAGATCCTCCTCCATCCCGGCGATGAACTGCGCCTTGCGCCGTTCCAGCCTTCCGGTCAGCGCCGCGTCCCCTTCGGCGTTTTCCGCCGCTGCGGTCTTGTGCGCAAAATCCAGGTTCTCCCGGCAGGTATAAAGCCTTTGAAGGGAAGCCTTCGCCTGTTCCAGGCTTGTCGCGGAATAATTGAGCGGGCTGCGATAATGGGACGAAAGCAGAAGATAGCGGATCGGCTCATAACCAAACTGCCGCGCCACCTCGCGCACGGTAAAAAAGTTGCCCAGCGACTTGGACATCTTGACGTTATCCACCTTCAAGAAGCCATTGTGCATCCAATAATTCGCAAAGGGAACCCCGTTGCAGCATTCGCTTTGGGCAATTTCGTTTTCGTGATGCGGAAAAATCAGATCCTGCCCGCCGCAATGGAGGTCAATGTGCGCCCCCAGGTAGCGCCGCGCCATGGCGGAACATTCGATGTGCCAGCCCGGTCTTCCCTTCCCCCAAGGGGAATCCCACGCGGGTTCGCCGGGCTTTGACGCTTTCCACAAAGCAAAATCCATCGGCGCCCGCTTGCACTCGCCCACCATAACGCGCGCGCCCGCCTCCAGCTCCTCCGGCGGCTGGTGCGAAAGCTTGCCATAGCCCGCAAAAGCTTTGGGGCTAAAATAAACGTCGCCCCGCGCTTCGTAGGCAAAGCCCTTGGCAATCAGCGTGGCAACCATCTCCACAATATCCTCGATGCTTTCCGTCGCCCTGGGGTGCACGCTTGCGGGCAGAACATTAAGCCCTTTCGCGTCCGTCCAGTATTCCTCAATGTAGCGCCGGCTGATCTCGCTGAAATCGACGCCCTCCTCGTTTGCCCGCCGAATGATTTTATCGTCTATGTCGGTAAAATTCTGCACCAGACGAACCGCATAGCCCCGGTATTCCAGATAGCGCCGCAGGACGTCAAAGACACAAAGGGGCATGGCGTTGCCCATGTGGATGAGATTATAGACCGTCGGCCCGCAAACATACATGCGCACCTTCCCCGCCTCCAGAGGGATAAACTCCTCCTTCTGCCGGGTCAGCGTATTAAAAATTTTCATGGCGACCCCTCCCATTGCTTAAATCAGGCGTAGCATTTTTGCCCCCTGCCCTGTGCCGGAAAGACCCGGGGGCTTGGCCGCCCAAATTCATTCCATAATCATGTCCGCAAGCGCGCCGCCCGCCGGAATCATCGGCAGCACCTTTTCGTCCTTGTCGATCAGGCATTCAATCCAAACCGGTTCCTTGCTTTGCAGCGCCGCGCCAAAGGCGGCTTCAAATTCCGGCAGGCTTTCGCAGCGGCTGCACTTGAGCCCAAAGCCCGCGGCAAGCTGAACATAATCCGTTTTGCGCTGCGGATCGGTGCTGGAATAGCGCTTGCCGTAAAACGCCGCCTGCCACTGCCGCACCATGCCCAGCACGCGGTTGTTGAATATCACAGTGATCACCGGCACGTGATAGCTCACCGCCGTGCAGGCCTCGTTCATGTTCATGTGGAAGGAACCGTCGCCGGTAATGTGAACCACGGGGCGCTCCCCCGCCGCAAGCTTCGCGCCGATGGCGGCGCCGTAGCCAAAGCCCATCGTGCCAAGCCCGCCGCTGGTGAGGAAGCTGCGCGGGCGCACGTGGCGCACGTATTGCGCCGCCCAAAGCTGATGCTGCCCCACGTCGGTAACATAGACCGCGTCCTCCCCCGCAAGGCGGCTGATGGAACGAAGCACCTGCTGCGGCTTGAGCACTGCGGCATCGTCCTTTGGTCGATAATCGTTTTGCTTCCAGGCGCTGGTTTTTTTCGCCCAGTCAGGCTGCCTTCGTTCCCGCACAAGGGGCAGCAGCGCTTCCAGCGCCGCCTTCACATCACCGATGACGGCGCAATCCGCCGCCACATTCTTGTTGATTTCCGCCGCGTCCACATCCAGGTGGATGCGCTTCGCCTCAGGCGCGAATTTTGCGGGATTGAGCGCGACGCGGTCGCTCAGCCGCGCCCCCGCGATCAGCAGCACATCCGCTTCATTGACCGCGCGGTTGACGGAAGCGCAGCCGTGCATCCCAATCAATCCCATATTGTGCGGTTCATCGCAGTCAAGCACGCCCGCCGCCATCAGGGTGTGGGCTGCGGGGATATCCGCCTTTTCGCACAGCGTGCGCAGCAGCTCCCCTGCCCCGGCGGCGCTCACCCCGCCGCCGAAATAGATCACCGGCTGTTTTGCGTCATTGAGCAGCCGGGCGGCCTGGCACAGGGCGGCTTCGTTCAGCTGCGCTGCGGCTGTGGGCATCTGCCGCGGCGCGGGCTGAAATTCCGTGATTGCCGCGGAAACATCCTTGGGGATATCCACCAGCACCGGACCCTTGCGGCCGCTCTGCGCGATTGTGAATGCGCAGCGCAGGACTGCCGCCAGCTCCTCCACACGGCGCGCCACAAAATTGTGCTTTGTGATCGGCTCCGTGATCCCGGCGATATAGACCTCCTGAAAGGAATCCTTGCCGATCAGACCGGAACTGACGTTGCCTGTGATAGCGACCAGCGGCACACTATCCATATAAGCGGTGGCGATGCCGGTGACCAAGTTTGTCGCCCCCGGCCCGCTGGTGGCAAAGACCACACCGGTTTTGCCCGTCAGGCGGGCATAGCCGTCCGCCGCGTGCGCCGCGCCCTGCTCGTGCGCGGTCATCACATGGCTAATGCGTCCGCTGTAGCGGTAAAGCGCGTCATAGATGTTGAGCACTGCGCCGCCGGGATAGCCGAAAATCTGCTCCACGCCCTGTTCAAGCAGCACTTCCATCAAAATATCGGAACCGTTGCGTTTCATAATGACATCTCCACTTTGCTTTTCAAATATATTGCTCCGCCGCGAAACGAATGCGCAAGTTAAGAAGAGATCGCGCAATAAATTTAAGATTACAGAAAAAATTTCTCTTGCTTGTGCGCAATCGTTTCGTTGCGATTTAACCTGCGTTACAGCGCCCGCAGCGTTTCGCGCAGCGCCGCCGCCTTTTCTTCCAGCTGCGCCGCGTTTTCGCGCTGCGCCTGCACCACCTGTGCCGGCGCTTTGGAAAGAAAGCCTTCGCTGCCAAGCTTTGCGCGGATGCCGTTCAACTGCTTTTCCGTGCCGGCAAGCTCTTTTTCGAGCCTTGCGCGCTCTGCGGCAAGATCCACCAGTTCTCCCAGCGGGATGGAAATTGTGGCGCCGCCGCAAACGATACGCACCGCGTCCTTCGGCGGCGCTGCGCCCCCGCCGGCAAGCTCCACCGCAGAAGCCCCCGCCAGGCGCTGGAAAAATACCGCTGCGGCGGCGTAAATTTCCGGCTGCGCCGTTTCGATAAAGAGCTTCGCCCGGCGGCTTGGCGGCACATTCATCTCGCTGCGCCGGTTGCGCACCGCGCGGATGGCTCCCATCACCGCTTGCAATCGCGCTTCCTGCACGGGGAAGCACCGGCTCTCGTCATATTCCGGCCAACGGGAAAGCATGATTGATCCGTGTGCGCCGCCCTGCGCACGGGGGAGGCTGCCCCAGATTTCCTCCGTCAAAAAGGGCATGAAGGGGTGCAGCAATTGCAGTGTGCGCCCAAACACAAACACCAGCACGGCAAGCGCCTGGCCGGCGGCCTCGCCGCCGCCTTGCAGCCGGGGCTTGCTCAGCTCAATATACCAATCGCAGAATTCATCCCAAAGGAAATCATAGAGCTTTTGCGCCGCAATGCCAAGCTCAAACGCTTCCAGGCTTTCCGTCACCTCGCGCACCAGCGTGTTTTGGCGGCTAAGAATCCACGCGTCCGCGTCCTCCAGAGCAAGGGTTTCCGGCAGCGGAGCCACGGCTCCGTCCGCAGGCAGATGCATCAGCAAAAACCGCGCGGCGTTCCAGAGCTTGTTGGCAAAATTGCGGCTTGCCGCCACCTTTTCCTCTGAAAAGCGCATATCATTGCCGGGGCTGTTGCCCGTCGCCAGCGCAAAGCGCAGCGCGTCGGTGCCGTATTGCGCAATGATATCCAGCGGGTCAATCCCGTTGCCCATGGATTTCGACATCTTCCGTCCCTGCGCGTCGCGGATAAGCCCATGGACGAGCACTGTGGAAAACGGTGCCCTGCCCGTGTGCTCCAGACCGGAAAATATCATGCGCGAAACCCAGAAGGTGATGATGTCATAGCCCGTCACCAAGGTGCTTGTGGGGTAAAAATAGTCCAGGTCGCTGGTTTTTTCGGGCCAGCCCAAGGTTGAAAAAGGCCAAAGCGCAGAGGAAAACCAAGTGTCCAGCGTATCCGGATCCTGCCGCAGCGCCGCGCCGCAGTGCGGGCATCCGGCCGGATCCTCCTTTGCGCAGATCTGTGCGCCGCAGCTGTCGCAATACCAAACCGGGATGCGGTGCCCCCACCAAATCTGGCGGGAAATGCACCAATCGCGCAGATTTTCCATCCAGCGCAGGTAATTCTTTTCAAAGCGTTCCGGCACAAAGCGGATGGTTCCCTCCCGCACCGCGGCAATCGCGGGCACGGCAAGAGGCTGCATCTTCACGAACCATTGCAGCGAAACGCGGGGTTCCACCACCGTGCGGCAGCGGTAGCAAACCCCCACCGCGTGCCTTGTCGGCTCCGTTTTGAGCAACAGACCCTGCGCCTCCAGCGCCGCAACCACCGCTTTGCGGCATTCATAGCGGTCCATCCCGGCATAAATCCCGGCGTTTTCGTTCATGTGCCCGTCCTCGGTCATAACATTGCGCACCGGCAGACCATGCCGCCGCCCAACCTCAAAATCGTTCGGGTCGTGCGCGGGGGTGATCTTCACCGCGCCGGTGCCAAAATCCGTTTCCACATACGCATCCGCCACCAGCGGAATCTCCCTGTCCGTCAGCGGCAGGCGAAGCATCCTCCCCACCTGCGCCGCGTAGCGCCCGTCCTCCGGGTGCACCGCCACGGCGGTATCGCCCAGCATCGTTTCCGGGCGGGTGGTGGCAACCAGAATGAAGCCGTCGCCCTGCGCAAAGGGATAGCGGATATGCCAAAAGGCGCCCTCGCGGTCCTCATGCTCCACCTCCGCGTCCGAAAGGGAGGTTTGGCAGCAGGGGCACCAGTTGATGATGCGCTCGCCGCGATAAATTAAGCCTTTTTGATAGAGGTTGTAAAACACCTCGCGCACCGCCCTGGAACAGCCTTCGTCCATGGTGAAGCGCTCACGGCTCCAGTCGCAGGAGGAACCAAGCGCCCTGAGCTGCGCAAGGATGCGCCCGCCGTATTTTTCCTTCCATCTCCAGGCGCGTTCCATGAATTTTTCGTAGCCTATATCCTCCTTGGTCAGGCCCTCCTGCGCCATCTCCGCCACGATTTTCGCTTCCGTAGAAATAGCGGCGTGATCCACACCGGGCAGCCACAGGGTGTCATAACCCTGCATCCTGCGCCAGCGGATTAAAATATCCTGCAGGGTTTCGTCCAGCGCATGGCCCATGTGCAGCTGCCCCGTCACATTGGGCGGCGGGATTACAATCGTATAGGGCTTGCCGCCGGGCGTCCGCTCCGCGCGGAAGCAGTCCTTTTCCAGCCAGCTTTGATAGATGCGCGCTTCCACCTCGGAAGGCTCGTATTGCTTTGCCAGTTCCTTTTTCATCCAAAATACCCTCTTCCGTTCTGGATTTGACATTAAAAATACCCGGCAGCCATGCCGCCGGGCTTGTGTTTCGCAAAACAGCAAAAAGCCTTTTTACGCGGCGGCACAACGCAAAACCAAACCGTTCGTGTGAACTCGAACGGCGGTAATGCATACAACCACAAGGCTGCACCTGCGCATAAAATCCGGCTCCTTCCAAATCTGGATGCTAAAATCTAAGATAAGTATAGCACCGGGCGAAAAATTTGTCAAGGGCTTCGGCGACGATTATTCAAGCAATCAGTCCAAAAAGTCCTTGAGCCGTTTGCTGCGGCTGGGGTGCCGCAGCTTGCGCAGCGCCTTGGCTTCAATCTGCCGAATGCGCTCACGCGTAACATTGAATTCCTTGCCAACCTCCTCCAGGGTGTGCGGGCGTCCGTCCTCCAGGCCAAAGCGCATGGCAAGCACCTTTTCCTCCCGCGTGGTGAGGGTTTTGAGCACATCGCCCAGCTGCTCCTTCAGCAAAAGCATGGAAGCCTTGTCCGCCGGGGCCGGCGCGTCTTCATCAGGGATAAAATCACCCAGGAGGCTATCCTCCTCTTCGCCAATCGGCGTCTCCAGTGAAACCGGCTCCTGCGCCACGCGTAAAATCTCGCGCACGCGGGAAACCTCCATTTCCAGCCGGGCGGCAATCTCCTCCACCGTCGGATCCCTGCCGTTTTCGTGCAATAGCTGCGTGTTTGCCTTTTTGACCTTGTTGATTGTTTCCACCATATGCACAGGGATGCGGATCGTCCTGGCCTGATCCGCAATGGCGCGGGTGATCGCCTGGCGGATCCACCAGGTGGCGTAGGTGGAAAACTTGAAGCCCTTGGTGTAATCAAACTTATCCACCGCCTTGATCAGCCCGAGGTTGCCCTCCTGGATCAGGTCTAAAAACTGCATCCCCCTGCCCACATAGCGCTTGGCAATGCTGACGACCAGGCGGAGGTTGGTTTCCGCAAGGCGCTTTTTCGCGTAAGGATCGCTGTCCGAAATACGGATGGCAAGCTCAATTTCCTCCTCCGGCGTGAGCAGGGGAACGCGCCCGATCTCCTTGAGATATACCTTGACCGGGTCATCCAGCAACTGGTTTTTATCATCCGCCTGAAGGCCAAGCTCCGCCTCCTTGGGCGGCTCCAAATCCAAATCCAGCACAAGATCCGAAAAATCATCAATGATTTCCACACCCTGCTTTTCCAGGGTTTCATAGAGCCTGTCCAGCTCTTCAATATCAACGCCCTGCTCCAAAAACACCGCGTCGATTTCCTGCGTCGTCAATTTCCCCGCGGCAGCGCCCTTCTCAATCAGCGCCTTGATTGAGCCTTTCTTCTCGCTTTCCACACAAATCCCCGCTTTCTCTCATTCACTTTTTCATATGCGAAAACAATTCCCCGAACTTGTCCCGATCCAAATCCGCCACGTCCTGCCGCCTTGCCAAAGCCGCCTCCCGCGCAAGCGCCGCGGCGCAGTCCTCAAATTCCCGCTCCAAGCTGCCGGGCAACTGCTCGGCAGCCTGCCGCATTCGCATCATCTCGCCCATTTGCACCGGATCAAACACGCCGGAAAGCAGCTCCAGTTCCACGCCGCAGCCCTCTGCAAGCCTTGCAAAAAGCTTCTGCGCGAGAGCGCGGTTAAAAGGTGTCAAAAAATCCGCCGCGCTTAACGTTTCGCCCAGCCTGGCAAAAAAATCCGGATGCACCAGCAACAACCCCAGCAGCCGCTCCTCTTTTTTTGCCGCCGCCGGATGCAGGCCGCGCTGCGGGTCAAGCTTCAGCGCCCGCTCGGATTGCAGCTGCATCAAGTGCGCCTGCGCTTGCTTGGATTGCCGCCGGCTCTCTTTCTTTTTGAGCAGCCCAATCTGCGTCAGAATCGTTTCCTTTTGCGCACCAAGCTCCTCCGCCAGGCGGGAAGCGTAGATATCCCCCTCCATCGGTCCGAACGCCGCCAGAATGGCCGCCGCCGCCTTGAGGTATTCCAGCTTGCCCGCGGGGTTTTGCAAATCCAACTCCCCCCGCGCGCGCAGCAGACGGTATTCGATGTCGTTTGCCGCGCCTTCCATCAGGCTCCGGAATTTTTCGGCGCCATAGACGCGGAGAACCTCGTCGGGATCCTTGCCGCCGGAAAGACTGAGCACACGCAGGCGCAGCGGCGTTTGCCCCAGAACCTCCAGGGCGCGGCGTGTTGCGGTCTGCCCGGCCTCATCCGCGTCATAAGCCAGGATTACCTCCTTTGCGTAGCGTGAAAGCAGCTGCGCCTGCTCCCGGGTGAGCGCCGTGCCAAGGCAGGCGACGGCGTTGGTGAAGCCCGCCTGGTGCAGGGCGATCACATCCATGTAGCCCTCCGCCAAAATCAACTGCCCCTGCCGGTTATCGTTTTTAGCGAAGTTGAGCGCGTAAATGTCACGCCCCTTTTTATATGCAACCGTATCGGAGGTGTTGATGTATTTCGGCTTGGAATCATCCAGCACGCGTCCGCCAAAGGCGATCACATTCCCGCGCAGATCCAGAATCGGCGCCATCACCCGGTGACGAAAGCCATCGTAGTAACGCACCCCGCCCTGTTTTTCTGTGCGCCGCACAAGATTGGCGTCCGCCAGCTCGTCCACTGTGAAGCCCCTTGCCTGCATGTGCCGCAGCAGCGCGTCCCAGGCGTCGGGCGCGTAACCCAAACCAAAATGGGTGATTGTCCGGGCGGAAAGCTTGCGCCCCAGCCAATAGTCCAGTCCCTGCTTGCCGGAAGGCTCGTGCAGCTGCGCATGGAAAAACTTTGCGGCTTCCCGGTTGGCGGCAAGCACGCGCAGGCGGCGCTTGTGCAAGGAATCATCGTAATGCTCCTCCGGCAGCTGCATCCCAAGCTGCTCGCTCAGGCGCTTAACGGCTTCCACATAATCCAGGTTTTCTATGCGCATGGTAAAGGTGACCGCATCCCCGCCCGCGCCGCAGCCAAAGCAGTAAAAGGAATTGTTTTCGGGATACACCGCGAAGGAGGGCGTTTTTTCGTTGTGGAAGGGGCATAAGCCCATCAGCATCCTGCCGCTGCGCTTGAGCTGGACATAAGGCGAAACCAGCTGCTCAATTTCAACACGCAGGCGCAGCTCCTGTAAAAAATGATCAGAAATAGGGATGGCAGTCACCTCCTGTTCCACGCCTTGGGCACAAAGCATTCCTCAAAACAGCGCACGGCAAAGCGGTCGGTCATGCCTGCGATGTAATCGCACGCGGCGCGTGGGACGCCCTCCTGTTCGCCGATGCGGCGGTATTCCTCCGGCATCCGCTGCGGTCTTGCGCAAAAATACCGGTAAAGCCAGATGACCATATCCACCGCCTTGCCCTCTTCGCTTTTGCAAACGGGGTTGGTATAGACCTGCTCAAACATAAAGCGGTGCAGCAAATCAAACTGCGCCCCGGCCTCGGGCTCCAGACCGATCTCCCCGCCGCCCTGCGCCACGCAGGCAAGCACCAGGGCATTGATCCGCGCGGACTTGTTTGCGCCCAGAACCTGGCGCACACAGGACGGAAGATCCTCTTCGCGCAGGATGCCCGCGTGCTGCGCGTCGTCGATATCGTGGTTGATATAAGCGATCTTATCCGCTAGGCGGACGATGCGCCCCTCCCGTGTGCAGGCCTCCTCGCCGATGGTGTGGCGCTCAATCCCGTTGCGCACCTCAAAGGTCAAATTCAGCCCCTGCCCGTGCTTTTCAAGGGTGTCCACCACCCGCAGGCTTTGGGCATAATGAAAAAAACCTTCCGGATGCACCTGCTGCAGCGCACGCTCCCCCGCGTGACCGAAGGGTGTGTGACCAAGATCATGCCCCAGGGCAATCGCCTCGGTCAAATCCTCGTTCAGGCGCAGTGCGCGGGCAATGGTGCGGGCGATCTGCGCCACCTCCAGGGTGTGCGTCAGCCGTGTGCGGTAATGATCACCCTCCGGGGAAAGGAATACCTGCGTCTTGTGCTTAAGCCGCCGGAAGGAGCTGCAATGCAGGATGCGGTCGCGGTCGCGCTGGAATGCCGTGCGGATGGCACAGGGTTCCTCCGCACGCAGTCGCCCGCGGCTTTCGTCCGCAAGCGCCGCGCCCGGCGCTAATGTTTGGCGCTCCAATTGGCAGGTGGTATCCGCGATGGAAGCCGCCATTGTCGTCGCCCCTTCCCGCTTTTCGGCGCTTTGCGCGTTTGTTTTTGGTTCATTCAATTAGTTATACGCAGGAAAAGGTGAAATTCCTGCTAAAAATCTTGATTTCTTCAAAAAAAGCAACATACGGGCAAACTTCCGGATTGTGGATTGGCGGCGCATGTTTTTCACGCGGGCGGCAGACAAAACGCTCCCCCTTTCCATAACAGTGTTTTTGGGTTCCACTGTCTGTTGCAAGGGGAGCGTGTCAGCCGCCCGCAGGGGGCGATTTTTTGAATTTTCATGGCTACGCGCGTAGCGCTTTGGCTGTGCGCGAAGCGCTTTGGCTGTGCGCGAAGCGCCTAAATTGCGCGCGGCTTGCTGCGCTTGGCGGGATTGTGTTCCAGCTGCGGCTGCGCACCCTTGGTGACGCAATCGCCTGTGATCACCACGCGCTCCACCGTGGTTTCCGAAGGCAGGGAATACATCAGCGGCTGAAGCAGCTCTTCCAGCGTGGAACGCAGCCCGCGTGCGCCGGTATCCTTTTCCAGTGTTTTTTCCGCCAGGGCAACCATCGCGTCGTTTTCCACCACCAGCTCCACGTCGTCAAAGGCGAACAGCTGCTGGTATTGCTTGAGCAGCGCGTTGCGCGGTTCGCTGAGGATGCGCACCAGGGAGGGCGCGTCCAGCTCCTCCAGCGCCGCGATCACCGGCAAACGCCCCACCAGCTCCGGGATGATACCAAAACGCACAAGATCCTGATGGATCACCTGCCCGATCAGTTGGTCGTATTGCTTTTTGGATTTATCCTTGATCTGTGCGCCAAAGCCCATGGAGGAACCGCCCAGACGGTGCTCAATCACCTTTTCAATCCCCGAAAACGCGCCGCCGCAGATGAAAAGGATGTTTGTGGTGTCAATCTGCAAAAAGTCATCCTGCGGGTGCTTGCGCCCGCCGCGCGGCGGCACATTGGCCACCGTGCCTTCCAGCAGCTTGAGCAGCGCCTGCTGCACACCCTCGCCGCTCACGTCGCGCGTGATGGAGGGGTTTTCGCTCTTGCGCGAAATCTTGTCGATTTCATCAATATAGATAATTCCCTGCTGCGCACGGCTGATGTCGTGATCCGCCGCCTGGATCAGGCGCAGGAGGATGTTTTCCACATCCTCGCCCACATAGCCCGCCTCCGTGAGCGTGGTTGCGTCCGCAATCGCAAAGGGGACGTCAAGAATCCTTGCCAGGGTCTGCGCAAGCATGGTCTTGCCCACGCCGGTGGGTCCCACCATAAGGACGTTGCTCTTCTGGATTTCCACAGGGGAGCTGCGTTCCCCCAGATGCTGGACGCGTTTGTAGTGGTTATAGACGGCAACGCTCAGCGCGATTTTCGCGGCATCCTGCCCCACCACAAAATCATCCAACTGTTTTTTGATTTCGTGGGGCGTGGGCAGGTGCCCAAGGCCGCCGCCCGCCGCCGTCTGCTGCGCTTCGCGCGGGCGGACGCTCACGCGCGTTTCCGCAAGGATATCGCAGCAAAGATCCACGCATTCATTGCATATATAGACGCCCGGCCCCGCGATCAGTTTTTCGATCTGCGCCTGCGATTTGCCGCAAAATGAGCAAACCACAACCGGCTCCCTGCGCTCTTCATCCTTCGCCATATCTCTCTCCTTCACAAGGCAATCGCTGTTTTCTCCCGCCCGAAGCGCAACCGCCCCGGCGCCTTGACGGCGGCAGGGCGCGGGGCTTTCCCTGCTATCAGCGCTTTGCCAGGATTTTATCAACCAGACCGTATTGCACGGCCTCCTGGGCGGTCATATAATTGTCCCGCTCGGTGTCGCGCTCAATGATTTCCAGCGGCTGCCCCGTGTTTTCGGAAAGCAGCTTGTTCAGCCGTGCGCGGGTCTTGAGGATGTGGTCGGCGACAATCTTGATTTCCGTCGCCTGCCCCTGTGCGCCGCCCATGGGCTGGTGGATCATGATTTCGCTGTTGGGCAGGGCAAAACGCTTGCCCTTCGCCCCCGCCGCAAGCAAAAAGGAACCCATCGAAGCCGCCATCCCCATGCAGATGGTGGAAACATCGCTTTTGATGTAATTCATCGTGTCAAAAATCGCCATGCCCGCGCTCACGGAACCGCCGGGGCTGTTGATATAAAAGCTGATGTCCTTTTCCGGATCCTCCGCCTCCAGGTGCAGCAACTGCGCAATGACCAGGCTTGCGGTCACGTCATTGACCTCATCGGAAAGCATGACGATGCGTTCGTTGAGCAGACGCGAAAAAATGTCGAAGGAACGTTCGCCCCTGCCCGTTTGTTCAATCACCATTGGCACCAAAGACATATGAAATACCCTCCTCATTTTTGGTTCGGTCAATTTCAAGTATCGTGCGCTTATGCGCGGTTTATACCGTGCGTCAAGTGGATTGCGCCGCAGTCTCCTGCGCCGCCGGCTCCACGCGCACCGCCTGTGCCTTCACAAAAGCCAAGGCCTTGACGCGGTTGAGGTCCCTGACGATCTCCTCGCGCGGCACCGCGTATTTCGCGCGCGCCAGTTCCACCTTGTATTCCGCAGCGATGCGGGCATATTCCGCTTCGATTTCCTCTTCGTCCGGCGCAAAGCCCTCCGCCGCGGCAACCGCTTCCAGCGCCAGCTCCAGCTTCACCTGCTTTTCGGCGCGACCCGCCATCTCCGCGCGGAATTCCTCCTCGCTGCCGCCGACGATTGCGCAGTAACGCTCCAGCGGGATCTGGATGCGTTCTAAAAACAGCTCCTCGTTGCGCTTTGCACGCTGCTCAAACATCCGCCCGGCAATCTCGCCGCGCAGCAACGCCGTCAGCGCATCCTGCACAGCGGCCTCAAAGCCCTCCGCGCTTTCCTTTTCGCGGCTTTCGGCAAGCTCCTTGGCAATCCCTGCGCGTAGCTCTGCAACGGTGTCGCAGTCCTCGCCCACCTCCTGCGCAAAGTCGTCGTCCGCCTCGGGCAACTCCTCGCGCTTGAGCGCGTGCAGCTTGACCTGAAAAACAACCGGCTTGCCCGCAAGCGCTTCGCTGCCGTAATCTTCCGGGAAAACAACGTTTACATCAAATTCCTCGCCCGGCTGGCGCCCGATGATCTGCTCCTCAAAGCCGGGGATAAAGCTCTCGGAACCGAGCATCAGATCATAATTTTCCGCCGCGCCCCCCTCAAAGGCCGTGCCGTCGATAAAGCCCGTAAAGTCTATCTGGGCGATATCGCCCGACTGCGCGGCACGGGATTCCGCCTCTATGGTGCGCGCGTTGCGCTGCTGCAATTCACGAATCCTCGCGTCAATATCCTCTTGCGTCACCGCCGCCGCTTCCGCCGCCGCGATTTCCAGCCCCTTGTAGTCCCCGACCGTCACCTCCGGCGCGGTAATGGCGGTGAATTGCAGCTTCACGCCCGTTTCCCGGCTTAGCTCCTCCACCTCCAGCGCCTCGGGGGCGAAAATAAGCTCCAGCCCGGCTTCCTTCACAGCTTCCTCCACGGTCTTCGGCAAAAGGGCGTCAAGCGCCTCGTCGAAAAAGACCTTTTCGCCGTACCGCTTTTCCACCAGGGAACGGGGCGCCTTTCCCTTGCGAAAGCCCGGCACCACCAGGCTGGAAAGCTCCTTCGCGAAAATTTCTTCCACCTTCGCGCCAAAATCCGCGGCGCTGATGCTTGCGCTGACCCGCCAAGTGGCGGGTTCCGTTTTTTCCTTGGAAACAAAACTCATCGTTGCTGTTCATCCTCCTACATAATTGCGTCAGTCTGATCACGGAGTATTATACAGCATCCGCGCACAAATTTCCAGCCCTTTTTGTAAAAAGTTCCCGCAAGGCAAAAACAGGCGCTCCCTAACTCCCCTCATCCCCGCCGTTTTTAGCCCGCAGCTTGTTTTCCTGCCTTGCCCTGGCAATCGCCAGCGCACCGGGCGGCACATCCTCGGTGATGGTGGAACCCGCCGCGGTATAAGCCCCCGCGCCCACGGTGACGGGCGCGACCAAGCTGTTGTGGCAGCCGATGAAAGCGCCGTCCCCCACCACCGTGCGGTGCTTGTGCCTGCCGTCGTAATTCGCCGTCGCCAAACCGCAGCCCACGTTGACGTCCCTGCCAAGCGCCGCGTCACCGATGTAGGAAAGGTGGGCGATCTTCGTCCCCGCGCCCACGGCGGCGTTTTTGATCTCCACAAAGTTGCCCACGCGCACCTCTTTTTCAAGCACCGTCCCCGGGCGCAGGCGCACAAAGGGACCAAGCTGTGCGCCGTCGCCGACCACGGAGGCCTCGCCGTGCACACTGTTGAGCACACAGCCCTCGCCCACGCTGCAATCGCGCAGCCAGGTGTTTGGACCTAGCACACAATGGCCGCCGACCGTCGTTTCGCCTTGCAGGAGGGTGCCCGGCAAAATCAGCGTCCCCGCGCCGACGGAGACCGCCGCGCCGATGATCACCCCGTCCGCGCAGGGGATGCTTACCCCGTCGCGCCGCAGTCTGCGCAGGATTTTCCGCCGCCGCCCGGCGGAAAGGACTTCCAGTTCGTTTGTGGGAATTTTTTTCATGTGCGGCCGCTCCTTTCGATCACTGCCCCCAAGGGGGCACCTGCGCAAGTATGGCTTTGTGCATTCAGCCTTGCATAGGCTGCCCCTGGATTCATAGTATAATCCGCCGCGGCAAAAATAGCAAGCAAAAACCGGCGGCGCAGAAAACCTCTGCGCCGCCGCCCCGGTTCGTCAAACCTGTATGTTCTCATCTGTCTTCCAGGGAGTTGCACTCACTTTGTTTTTCCTTTTGCTTTCGCTTTAGCCGCAGGCGCAGCCGTTGCTCCCTGTGCCGAAGAGGGTATTGTCCGCGCAGCTGTTGCAGGAAGAGTTCCCTCCCAGGCTTCCCAGCAAAAGCAGCAGGCAAAGCAGCGGCAAGAGCGAGTTGAGGTTGCAGTTCATGAGATGACCCCCCGTTTTAAATTTCGTGCATTCTTCCGCACACCGCATTACTATGCGCCGCGGCGGAGCACTATGCACAAGTGCCCGGCCGTTTCCTTAGCCGTTGCAGCCGCAGCCGTAATCGTTGCCGCAGGGGTTGCTGCAGCAAGAGCCGCTGGTGCTTCCGCCTCCGCAAAGGAGCAGGATCAGGAGCAGGAACATGATGTTGCTGTTGCATCCGCATCCGCCAAAGCCCATGTTGTTTCCTCCTTTCTGGTAGCTTACATTCACATCATATGATAAAGAAAAAAATAGGTGACGGTTTTGGGGACGGGTTTTATTGCGGATTGCAATTCACATGCAATTTCGCGATTGCAAAAATATGCCGCCCGCCCCTTGACAAACCTCCCCTCCCCTGCTATAATACTTATGTTCTGCCAAAGACAGCAGGTTCCGGTTTTCCGGAAGAATGGAGCCGTTGCGGTTCCGCCTGCCGAGGAAGACGCGCGGCGGTGTTCAAAAAAACACCTCCCTGCGCCCTTTTGCCCTGCGGCGGAAGCGGCGTTTTTTTTATCCTATTTTTCCGGAGGTGAACACACACATGCCAAGCGAAAAGATCCTTGCGCAAAAGAAGGCGACTGTTGCCCAGTTGAAGGAAACCCTCGGCAGCGCGGTCACCGGCGTCCTCGTGGAATACAAGGGCATCAGCGTGGCGGATGACACCAAGCTGCGCAGCGACCTGCGTGCGGCGGGCGTGAAGTACAGCGTTGTCAAAAACACCCTGCTGGAGCTTGCCGCGAAGGAAGCCGCCCTGGAAGGGCTGATCCCCAGCCTGAAGGGCGCCACAGCACTTGCCACAAGCGAAGCGGATTACACTGCGGCGGCGCGCATCCTCTCCAAATTTGCCGCGACCAGCAAAACCTTCCGCATCAAATCCGGCTTCCTGGATGGCACCGTCATTGACGAAGCGAAGCTGGATAGCCTGGCGAAGCTGCCTTCCCGCGAGGTGCTGCTTGCCACGGTCTGCAACGCTTTCCAAGCGCCCATTGCGGCCTTTGCCCGCGCTGTGCAGGCAGTCGCCGACCAGTCGGAACAGCCGGCCGCCTGAGGCGGAACACGGCGCACCAACAAAAAGAAAACAACTGTAAATGAATTTAGGAGGAAATCATTATGGCTACCGAAGCAATTACAAACATCATTGAGCAACTCAAAACCCTGACCGTGCTTGAGCTTTCCGAGCTTGTGCATGCGGTTGAGGACGAATTCGGCGTTTCCGCCGCAGCGGCGGTCGCGGTTGCGGCGCCTGCGGAGGCTGCCGCCGCCGTGGAAGAGCAGACGGAATTCGATGTCGTTCTGGCCTCCGTTGGCCCGAACAAGATCGCCGTCATCAAGGTCGTCAAGGAATTGGCGGGGGTTGGTCTTGCGGACGCCAAGGCTCTGGTCGATGCCGCGCCCAAGGCGATCAAGGAAAAAGTATCCCGGGAAGATGCCGATGCCGCCAAGGCAAAGCTGGAGGAAGCCGGAGCCGGCGTGGAAGTCAAATAAGCAAAATGGGTGAATCCAATGGGCTAATCGGCGGTACACTTGATGACAGACGCAAAAAACCTGAGAAGCTGGCGATTGTGCATATGAAAAGACTTATTTGTTTGCCTTGGAGGTATTTCTTCGATTTATGCCTTTTCGGCACATGTATATTTGTGTTATTTGGATGTTCACCACAAAGCAATGCACTTTCCGAACAAACAGCCCAAAAAAGCGAAACGAAAAGTCATCAGAAAGTGCCCACCTTCGATGATTTTAGCAGCACTGTCCCCTCGCTTTCAACCGACAGTGCTGTTGAAACCACCATTTTATCATTGCCCTATGTATCCGATCCATCTATCCCCCATCCTAGCCAAGGACTCACTAGCCGAGTTCCTTCTGCAGCCCCACTTTCTTTTCCCATTAAAACTGTTACATTTATGAAACTTCGCCCCGCTTACGACGGTTTTGATATTGTGAAAATGCTTCAGACACCATCGGAAATACAGGTGTTTCAGAATTATCTGAAGCCAGAAGCTTGGGAGCTTGCCGAAGAGGGACATTGGCTAAAATACAACCCTGCAAGACCCAATGGTCAGGTTATCTTTGTGCAAGGAGTGGAAGATCAGCTTGCCGTCATGCACCTTTACACCGACCCTGCCAGCAAATCAGATTTTGAGGGAGGAGTTTCGTTGGCGCTCTTTGACAGACTATCCCTTGCACCATCTGACTATCAACCGTTCACCAATCCACTTGTCGGCTTCAAACGCTACTACGTGAGCAGTACTGTATATCATAATTTGCTTGCGTTATTCACATAAGAATGATCACTCTTTAAAAATTGAAGGGATCATAATCATGAAAAAGACAACCGCCGGCAGCCCCGCCCACATTCGCCTGCTTGCCGCTGTGCTCGGCATCGTCTGCCTATTTACCACCATCGGTGGAATCAATGCACATGCTACCGCCGGGTATGCCTATTCCATCGGCGGGGAGTTTTTCAATGGAGATGATGTCCGTTCTGCCTGCGATTACTTTGCGCTGTGTGGATATTCATCTTACTATACCTGCAATCCCACTTATTCTTACATGAACAGCTCAAGTCGTCTTAATAGCGATGTTGTGTATTTTTCGGCACACGGGGGACAGCACGCAATTGAATTCTATCATATTAACCCAAACACACGTGTTGCCGATACCTATGACCCATCTAAGCCGGGCATGAGCACGGTTCTTATCAATAACTTTACCCTGAGCAACACAAAACTCTATATTTATGATGCCTGTGAAACTGCAATGGGAACAACAAAACGGCGAAGCGTTCTATGATGCAGAAGCAGACGTTTTTTATTACAGAATTCGAAACGTTTATGAAACACCAAGCGGTGCTAAGGGATGTTTTTCAACTTTATACGAAATGATCTGACATTGTATAACGCATACCCAGCATCAACCTTAAAAATTCAACTGGAATCTGCGACAATTAAACTTGCAATTTTCAATCAGGAACAAGGGCGAATTTGTTATTGACTTTTCAACTGGACGGATGTAGAATGAGGAAGGTCATTTGTCCCGCTTTTGTGTTGAAAATAAAATTGCAAGGAGACCGCATACGATATGATAAAAATCAAACGGGCGGTGTGCGCTGTCCTGAGCGCGGCGCTGCTTATTTCCTGCCTTCCGCTTGTCGCGGCGGCGGAAACCCCGCCGGAAATCCCCATCGTTGAATGCAGAGGTGCGTTTCATCCGCTGTATTTCAACGCGGGCACACCGGAACAAACCGTGGGCTTCAGCGGAACGAACAATTCCGTCTTCGCCGCTGATTTGCTTGCGCAGATTACGGACGCGCTGTCGCCGCTCTTGGCGGATGTGCAGGCCGGGAATCTCAACATCGACATAATCGCCCTGGCGGATTCCCTTGGGGAGGTTATCAACCGGAACTTCGGTGTGCTTGCCTTCCAGCCGGACGGCACGCCCATAAACAAGCTGGACGGGGATATTAACGGGAACAATTGGTACTTAAGCCCGGAACACAGCGGGCGTGCGTATTCCTTTGATTTTGACTGGCGCGAAAGCCCGCTGATAACCGCTGAGCGGCTCAATGCGTTTATCAAAGAGGTGAAGACCAAAACCGGCAGTGATACGGTCAACCTCTGTGTCCAAAGCGGATCCGCGCCCCTTGGGCTTGCGTATCTTTATCAATATGGCACTTCGGATCTGAGCGCGTATTGGGCGCGCATGGGTCTGAGCAACGGCAGCACCCTCTTTGGGCAAATGGTAAACAAGGGCATTCGGATTGACGGCGACGCGCTGTTCAACTGCACCTATCTGGAACAGTTCGGTTTTGGCGGGGACGACGAGCAAATGGCGCAAATCACGGAGATTTTGCGGCTCCTGAACGATTTGGGGATTTTGCACATGTTGACGGGGCTTGCATATCTTCCGCTGCGCCCCACCCTGATTGACCGGCTATATGAAATCTGTGTGATCCCCACACTGCTGACTATGCCAATTTTGTGGGCCTATGTGCCGGAAGAATTCTACGAAAGCGGCATTGAAACCTGCTTTGGCGGCGAACGCGCCAAATACGCCGGGCTGATCGCCAAGCTGGAGGAATACTATAACGTGCAGCGCAACGGAAAAGCAATCCTGGCGAAAGCCGCAAAAGAAATCCGGGTGGGTCTTTCCTGCAGCTATGGTTCGTCCCTGGTGCCGCTGGTCAAGGGTGCCAACACCAACTCGGATACGCTTGTGGATATCGCTCTTTCCTCCTACGGCGCAACAGCCTCCGTGCCCGGCGAAGCCTTGGACGGTCCGCTGCGCGGTCTGTTGCCCTATGTGCAAAAGGTCAAGGACGGTCACAATCACATTTCGCCGGATAATCAAATTGACGCTTCAACCTGTTTGCTTCCGGAAACAACTTGGTTTTATGACAGCGCAACGCACTTCAGCATGATTGATTATGAGCTGCGCGACTGGTTCTTTGATTACGCGGATGCCCCGACTGTGCACAGCGATCCGGAAAAACATCCGCAATTTTTGCATAAAGTTGAGGGTTCCTCCAGTTTTGATCCCCTTGTTCCACTGGCGGCGCCGGAACCGGAAGCGCTTGACCCTACGCAGCAGTTCCTTGACCTGCTCAAATCCGCCGTGCGCGGGCTGCTTTATGTTTTCAACTGGTGGCTGGATTATGTTTGAGGCAGGGATAGCGCCATATAAGCTATTTTTATGATGTGCTTGAAAGAAAAAGCACGGAGGGTATCATATCGGAAGCTCCCCTGCGTTTGCAGTGCTTTTCATTCGTCCTCCCCGTGGCAAACCGGTCTTTTTCACTTGCGGTCACCCCGAAAATATGATATGCTGTTGGCGGCGGTTTCTGTGAATCGCCGCCCGTATTTTTGCCATGGTTCCATGCCTGTTCAGAAAGGGAAGCTTCACAATGAACGCGCTGAAAACAAATCTGCGCCTGCTGCGGCGCTTTTGGCCTTATCTTTTGCAGCAGCGGCGCGTGCTCCTCGCGGATCTGTTCTGTGCGGCACTGACCACCGCCTGCGAAATTGCGCTGCCGCTGTTTGTGCGCAAAATCACCAATGCGGCGGTGTCGGATATTGCCTCGCTCACGCTGCGCACCATCCTGCTCACGGGCTGCGCATATTTTCTTCTGCGCTGTGTGGACGGCGCCGCCAGCTACTATAAGGCCGCGCAGGGGCATTTTATGGGCGCGAAAATCGAAACCGAAATGCGCAACGATCTTTTTGCACATCTGCAAGGGCTTTCCTTTTCCTATTACGATAACACCCGGATCGGGCAGTTGATGAGCCGGCTGACCAACGACCTGTTTGATGTGACGGAATTTGCCCACCATTTCCCTGAAGAGCTTTGTGTCACCTCCATTAAAATTCTTGCTTGTCTGGTGATCTTTGCGCAAATGAATCGCGTCATGGCGGCGGTGGTTTTTACCATCGTGCCGCTGATGTTTCTTGTAACGCGCTACAGCCGCCGCCGGATGAAGCGGGCGTTTTTGGATTCCCGCAGGCAGGTGGGGGAAATCAATTCCCTGGCGGAGGATAGCCTGCTGGGTATCCGCGTGGTGAAATCCTTTGGCAGCGAAGGCGAGGAAAGCGGCAAATTCCGCCGGAGCAATGCGCGTTTTTTCGGCTTCAAACGGCGCGGCTATGCCTATATGGCGCAATATCAAACACTTTCCCGCATGTTTGACGGCTTCCTGTATCTCGCCGCAGTCTGCTTTGGCGCATGGCTGCTGCGCAAGGGGCAAATGCGCGTGGGCGATTTCAGCCTGACGCTGCTGATGGTTTCCACCTTGCTGGATTCCGTGCGGCGCATCATTGAATTCAGCGAACAGTTCAACCGCGGAATCACGGGGATTGAACGCTTTGCGGAAATCATGGACGAGCTGACCGAAACCCAGTGCGCCCAAGGCGACAGGGAACTGACGCAGGTGCGCGGAGAGATCACGTTTGACCGCGTCAGCTTTGTGTATCCCGGCACGGACCGCTATGTTTTGCGGGACTTCAGCCTGCGCATCGCCCCTGGGGAGAGCGTCGCGCTGGTAGGACCTTCCGGCGGCGGCAAAACTACGCTATGCAACCTTGTGCCCCGTTTTTATGATGTGACGCAAGGGAGCCTCCGCATTGACGGGCAAGATGTCCGCAGTCTGACGCTCGCCTCCTTGCGGCGGAACATCGGCGTGGTGCAGCAGGATATTTATCTTTTTTCCGGTTCCGTGCGGGAAAACATTGCCTACGGCGCGGGGCAGGCAACGGAGGAGGAAATCCGTGAAGCCGCGCGCCTTGCGTATGCGGAGGAATTCATCGAAAAATTGCCGCAGGGCTATGATACCTATGTCGGCGAACGGGGCGTGAAGCTTTCCGGCGGGCAAAAGCAGCGCATCTCCATCGCGCGGGTGTTCTTGAAGAATCCGCCGATTTTGCTGCTGGACGAGGCCACCTCAGCGCTGGATAACGAAAGCGAGCGCCTGGTGCAGGCCTCCCTGGAGCGGTTGGCGCAGGGGCGCACCACCATCACCGTTGCGCACCGCCTGACCACCATCCGCCATGCCGAACAGATCGTTGTGCTGACGGAGGACGGCGCTGCGGAATGCGGAACGCACGAGGCTTTGCTGGATGCCAACGGCATATACTCAACGATGTGGAACCGGTGATTCCCTGCTTTCCGGCACACGCGGGGGCGTGTAAGAAAGCTGAGCAAAGCAACGAAAAAAAGCAAAAAATAGGCTTGACAAGAGGCGGGAGGATGTGGTAATATATTCAGGCACTGCGAAGACGGCGGGCGCCTGGGGCGACGGTCTGCGCAGGGCGGCGCACCTTGAAAATTAAACAACGATTCAGTGGGAAGCTTTGTTTTGGATTGGGGGGAGAAATTCCTCGAATCAAAGCACAACAAGGCGGAACACAACCCTGAAATTCAATTTGAGTTTTCAATTGTGACGGTAAGTCATGATGAAAAAACAGTAATTCTGAACACAAAAAAGATTCAGAACGATGCTAGCGCATCGAAAGAGCTACAAGCTCTAAAAATGATTGGGGCGGCGCCGTTGCCGTATCCGGGGCTCTTTTGAGCTTGCAGGAGCAGCGGGGCGCTGTTTTGATACCATTTTCAGAGAGTTTGATCCTGGCTCAGGACGAACGCTGGCGGCGTGCCTAACACATGCAAGTCGAACGGATTCTAGATGTTAGACATCGGATATCAGGCATAGGACGCGGGATTTCAAGCGCTGCGGGGAACGCGGGGGCTAAAATTTCGCGGCTAAGGTCTGGCATCTGGCGTCTAATATCTAGGATTAGTGGCGGACGGGTGAGTAACGCGTGAGCAACCTGCCTCAAAGAGGGGAATACCGTATGGAAACGTACGTTAATACCGCATAACATTCCGGGAGGGCATCCTTTCGGGATCAAAGATTTATCGCTTTGAGATGGGCTCGCGTCCGATTAGGTAGTTGGTGAGGTAACGGCTCACCAAGCCGACGATCGGTAGCCGGACTGAGAGGTTGAACGGCCACATTGGGACTGAGACACGGCCCAGACTCCTACGGGAGGCAGCAGTGAGGGATATTGCACAATGGGCGCAAGCCTGATGCAGCAACGCCGCGTGAGGGAAGACGGTTTTCGGATTGTAAACCTCTGTCTTCGGTGAAGAACACAATGACGGTAGCCGAGGAGGAAGCCACGGCTAACTACGTGCCAGCAGCCGCGGTAATACGTAGGTGGCGAGCGTTGTCCGGAATTACTGGGTGTAAAGGGAGCGCAGGCGGGAACACAAGTCAGCGGTGAAACCTATGGGCTTAACCCATAGACTGCCGTTGAAACTGTGTTTCTTGAGTGGAGCAGAGGCAAGCGGAATTCCGAGTGTAGCGGTGAAATGCGTAGAGATTCGGAGGAACACCAGTGGCGAAGGCGGCTTGCTGGGCTCTAACTGACGCTGAGGCTCGAAAGTGTGGGGAGCAAACAGGATTAGATACCCTGGTAGTCCACACTGTAAACGATGATTGCTAGGTGTGGGGGGTCTGACCCCCTCCGTGCCGGAGCTAACGCAATAAGCAATCCACCTGGGGAGTACGGCCGCAAGGTTGAAACTCAAAGGAATTGACGGGGGCCCGCACAAGCAGTGGATTATGTGGTTTAATTCGAAGCAACGCGAAGAACCTTACCAGGTCTTGACATCCGGCTAACGAGGCAGAGATGCGTTAGGTGCCCTTCGGGGAAAGCCGAGACAGGTGGTGCATGGTTGTCGTCAGCTCGTGTCGTGAGATGTTGGGTTAAGTCCCGCAACGAGCGCAACCCTTGCCATTAGTTGCTACGCAAGAGCACTCTAATGGGACCGCTACCGACAAGGTGGAGGAAGGTGGGGACGACGTCAAATCATCATGCCCCTTACGACCTGGGCCACACACGTAATACAATGGCCGTTAACAACGAGAAGCAAGCCCGCGAGGGGGAGCAAAACTCCAAAAACGGTCTCAGTTCGGATCGCAGGCTGCAACCCGCCTGCGTGAAGTTGGAATTGCTAGTAATCGCGGATCAGCATGCCGCGGTGAATACGTTCCCGGGCCTTGTACACACCGCCCGTCACACCATGGGAGTTTGTAACACCCGAAGTCCGTAGCCTAACCGCAAGGAGGGCGCGGCCGAAGGTGGGATAAGCGACTGGGGTGAAGTCGTAACAAGGTAGCCGTATCGGAAGGTGCGGCTGGATCACCTCCTTTCTAAGGAGAGAATAACCGATTAACGAAGGAAGCCTGGGCAACGCACAGTTGCGCAGGACGAAGGTTAAGAGGCTCACTCCGAGGTCAGGTTTCAGGGATTGGCAGAAATGCCGGCGAATCGTTGTTTAATTTTTGGGGTGCAAGCCTCAAACCCATGACGCAATTGGCGTTGCAGGGATAGTAAGCAGTTGTAAAGATTGTTCATTGTTCATTGGCAATTGCTGGTTGGAAAAATGGGGGTGTAGCTCAGTTGGGAGAGCACCTGCTTTGCAAGCAGGGGGTCATCGGTTCGAACCCGTTCATCTCCACCAAGCGCAATGAACAAGGATCAATTAACAATGAACAAACAAGCAAGGTTAATTGAAAATTGTTAGTTGAAGAAAAATGGGCTCATAGCTCAGGTGGTTAGAGCGCGCGCCTGATAAGCGCGAGGTCGGTGGTTCGAGTCCACTTGAGCCCACCAACGCGGTCATGCGCCTTCGGCAATTTTGGTTGTTGAGGAAGCTTGTGCGCGGAAAGCGGTCGTTGGCATGGGCGTGGGCACTTTGCTCATTGCCACTTGCGCATCGGCAAATGTCGCACCTTGAAAACCGAATAAAGAACAGTGAAGAAAACAAGAGGGAAAACTGTAGGGAAAACTACAATTTACGTCGAGTTTTTGAAGAACCACAATGGTCAAGCTACAAAGAGTGCAAGGGGAATGCCTTGGCGCTGGGAGCCGACGAAGGACGCAGCGATCTGCGATAAGCCACGGGGAGCCGAAAGCAGGCATCGATCCGTGGGTTTCCGAATGGGGCAACCCGGCTGGCGAAGAGCCAGTCAGCGTGCAGTGAATACATAGCTGCACGCGGGGAACCGCCTGAACTGAAACATCTAAGTAGGGCGAGGAAAAGAAATCAACAGAGATTCCGCTAGTAGTGGCGAGCGAACGCGGAAAAGGCCAAACCAGGGGTAGTAATATCCCTGGGGTTCGGACGGCAGAATGCATCAGCAAGTTTTAGCCGAAGCGCATGGGACGGCGCACCAGAGAGAGTGAGAGTCTCGTAGGCGAAAAGATGAGCTGGCAGGCCGTATCCAGAGTACCGCCGGTCACGTGGAACCCGGTGGGAACATGGGGGGACCATCCTCCAAGCCTAAATACTACCCAGCGACCGATAGTGAACCAGTACTGTGAAGGAACGGTGAAAAGAACCCCGGGAGGGGAGTGAAAAGAACCTGAAACCTTGCACTTACAAGCACCGAGAGCCCGTCAATGGGTGATCGGGTACCTTTTGTAGAATGGTCCGGCGAGTGAATGTAACCGGCAGGTTAAGCACCTCAGGTGCGTAGCCGCAGCGAAAGCGAGTCTGAATAGGGCGCTTGCGTCGGTTGTATTCGACCCGAAACCGGGTGACCTAGCCATGCCCAGGCTGAAGTGGAGGTAAAACTCCATGGAGGGCCGAACCCACTCCCGTTGAAATGGTAGGGGATGAGGTGTGGCTAGCGGAGAAATTCCAATCGAACCCGGAGATAGCTGGTTCTCTCCGAAATAGCTTTAGGGCTAGCCTCGGTATTAACATTCCCGGAGGTAGAGCACTGAATGAGCTAGGGGCCGAGAGGTTACCGAACTCTATCAAACTCCGAATGCCGGTGAATGATGACCGGGAGTCAGACTGCGTGAGATAAGTTTCGCAGTCGAAAGGGAAACAGCCCAGACCCACAGCTAAGGTCCCAAAGCAGATTTAAGTGGAAAAGGATGTGGGGTTGCACAGACAACCAGGATGTTGGCTTAGAAGCAGCCATACATTTAAAGAGTGCGTAATAGCTCACTGGTCGAGTGACCCTGCGCCGAAAATTTAACGGGGCTCAAAATCTGCACCGAAGCTTGGGATGCGAAGCAATTAACAATGATCAATTCACAATGAACCATCGGGCGGCGGGATGAAAACGAAACATCCTGTGAAGGCGAAACGCATGGCTTGCGCGATGCGAAGGCCGCGCGTGATGGATTGTCAATTGCCAATTGTTAATTGCTTT
>JAISQZ010000079.1 GCA_031273905.1 Oscillospiraceae bacterium
GTGAAGCTATCGTTTTCCACACTCAGTTGCCCGGATCTGACTTGGCAGGATATGTTTTCCATGGCGAAGGACGTAGGCTTTCAAGGGGTTGAATTACACGGCAGCAGAGAAATCGCGGCGGAGGAAATCCGGCAGGCGCTGGAACAGCTTCGCACAGGCCCGCTGGAGGTAACCTGCATTTCGCCCAACACACAGCCCTGCCGCAGCGCCGCCGAGGTGCTGCGCACCGTTACGCAGGCGATCGAAACGGCGGCAAGCCTCAAAGCGCCCTTTGTGCGCATCCTTAGCGGGCGTGCGGCATGGCTGCGCGAGGTTGATGCCGGAACAGCCGACGCTGCCCTGCTGGAGGGCATCCGTCCGCTGCTGCCGCTGGCAAAGGAGCATCGCGTCACGTTGCTGATCGAAAGCAACGGGGTCTTCGCTGAAACCAAGCGCCTTTGCGCCCTGCTCGACGCACTTTCCTGCGACCACATCGGCGCGTTATGGGATGTGCACCACACCTTCCGCTACGCGGGGGAAAGCCCGGAGCAAACCGTGCAAAACCTAGGTGCGCACATCAAATATGTGCACTGTAAGGATTCCGTCCTGGAAAACGGCGCAGTCAGTTACCGCCTGATGGGGGAAGGCGATCTGCCCATCAAGGACTTTTTCCATGCGCTGCGTTCAATCAAATACGACAGTTGGCTCACGTTTGAGTGGCTGCGGCGCTATACGCCGGAGCTTGAAGACGCGGGCGTTGCTTTTCCCCAGTTTGTAAGCTACATCAGCCAGTTCCTTTCCCTGCGCTCGGCGGTGACCACGCGGATCTACGACAATAAGGACGGCACGGGCAAATACCTCTGGCCAAGAGGTTCCCTGTTGCGCGTCACCTATTCCGAACTGCTTGACCACGCTGCGGAGTCTCTGCCGGAGCAATACTATGTCCGCGACGCAGAGGCGGGATATTTCCGTACCTACCGGGAATTCCGCCAGGATGTGGATGCCGCGGCGCGGGGGCTGATCGCCATCGGTGTGCGCCCGGGCGATCACGTTGCCATGTGGGCGCCGAATCTGCCGCAGTGGCTGATCGCCTTTTGGGCGGCGGTCAAAATCGGCGCGGTGCTGGTTTCCGTCAACACCGCCTATAAAATCCACGAAATGGAATATCTGCTGCGGCAATCCGATACGCATACGCTGATCATGGCGCAGGGCTTTAAGGACGCGGACTATGCCGGTGATATCCGCAGCCTTTGTCCGGAGCTGGAGACTACGCCGCCCGGCGAGGAGCTGCACGCCAAGCGCTTCCCCTTTTTGCGCAATGTGGTCACCGTCGGCTTCACGATGCCCGGCTGTTACGCCTGGGACGAGATGGTCAGCCGGGGCGGGGATATCCCGCAGGATATCCTGCGCCGCCGCGCCGCCGCCGTCAGTTGCGACGACGTTTGCTCCATCCAGTATACCTCGGGCACCACGGGCTTCCCCAAAGGCGTGATGCAAACGCACTTCAGCATGATCGAAAGCGCCAAAATCGGCGCTGACCAACTGGATTATTCCAGCGCGGACCGTATCCTGTGTCAGGTTCCGCTGTTCCACATCTTCGGCATTGGCGGCTGCGCCACCGCCGCTATGATCAACGGCTGCACGCTTTGCCCCGTTCCTTATTATTCGCCGGTCAAGGTGCTTGATTGCATCAACCGGGAAAAATGCACCCTCCTCAACGGCGTGCCCTCCATGTTTATGGCGCTGCAAATGGTTCCAAGCTTTGCCCAGACCGATTTCAGCCAGGTGCGCGGCGGTGTCTTGGGCGGCAGCCTTTGCCCCGCGCCGCTGGCGAAGTTTATCATCGAAAAGATGAACATGTCAAAAATGATCATCGCTTACGGCTTGACGGAAAGCTGCGGCTGCGCCGCATGTACTCTGCCTTCGGATACCATGGAGCACCGCACCGAAACCGTCGGCACCGGTTTGAACCTGGTGGAAGCGAAGATCGTTGACGCAAACACAGGCGAGGAGCTGCCGGATAACACGGACGGCGAGTTCCTTCACCGCAGCGGCTGCATCATGCGCGGCTATTACAAAATGCCGGAAGCCACCGCCGCCGCCATTGACGCGGAGGGCTGGCTGCACACCGGCGACATTGCGCGGCGGGACAGCGACGGTTATTTCCGCATCACTGGAAGGCTCAAGGATATGATCATCCGCGGCGGCGAAAACGTATACCCTAAAGAGCTGGAGGAATTCCTCTTCACCCACCCGAAGGTGCATGACGCGCAGGTGGTCGCTGT
Source organism: Oscillospiraceae bacterium (assembly GCA_031273905.1). GTDB lineage: Bacteria > Bacillota > Clostridia > Oscillospirales > Acutalibacteraceae > WRMQ01. Next base: position 2,265 of record JAISQZ010000079.1, read on the forward strand.
GCCGGATCCGCAGTACGGTGAGGAAATTTTTGCCTGGGTGATCCTGAACCCCGGCGAAAGCGCGACGGAGCAGGAGCTGCGGGATTTTGTGCGTTCGCATTTATCCAAGCAAAAGACGCCGCGCTACATCCGCTTCATTGAAGCCTTCCCCATGAACGCCGCAGGCAAGGTGCTCAAATATAAGCTGCGCGAGCAGGCGGCGGAACTCATCAAAAAGAACAACCTGTAATTGCAGACAGAAAGAGGTTTTTTAATGGCTGAACAAAAAACGTATATCGGCAAAAAGGGATGGGAGCGCGTCAGGGTGATCCCCTTCGGCATGCAGCGCAAGATTGTTGCCAATATGACAATGGAGTCATGGAGGACGATCCCGCACACCGCCGGCATCTATGAACCGGATGCCACCGAGTTCTGGAACACCTTCCAGCGCCTGCGCACGCAGCCCGGCTGGGAAGGCGTCACCATCAACACCCTGATGCTTTATGTGATCACGCAGGCGCTCATTGCCTGCCCCGCGATGAATGCGCACATCAACTTCAAGCCCTGGACCATCAACGGCACGATTGAGGAATTCAAGGATGTAAATATCTCCATGCCCATGGCGCTGCCCACGGGCGATATGATGACCATCAACATCCACAACTGCGAATCCAAGTCCTTAAGGGAGCTGCGTGATTATATCAGCGACGTGCGCCGCCGCATGGCAAACACGCAGTTGGTGGAAGCGATGTATGAGGTTGCGCTGGATAACTCCATGCAGGAGCTAAGGCGCGGAAGGCTCCTCAAGGTGATTGGGCGGCTGCTTGGCGCAAACATTGGGCAGGGCAAGGTGAAGCGGCTCAAGGGCGACGCGAAAAAAGCCTATAACGCCATCCCTGAAGCCGACCGGCTGACCAAAAAGGACATTGAGCAAGGCACCATCGTGGTTTCCAACCTTGGCTCCGTTTACCGCGGCAACAATTACTCCGTGCCTTGCCTGATCGAGATCATCCCGCCGCAGGTGGCGGCGATTGCCATCGGCGGCTTTACGGATCGTCCCGGCATTGTGAAGGATGAAAACGGGGCGCTGACCGTTGCGCCGCGCAAGTACCTTTCCATCAACAGCGCCGTGGATCACCGCGCCTGCGATTTCGGCGATGTGATGCCATTTTTCAAGCGCCTGGATGAGATTTTCGCCAACCCGGAGCAGATGAAAGACTGGCTGTGAGAAGGTTCCCGTAATCAAAGCGGCGTCCGCTTTGCGCAATTGTAGTGAGGCGCAGCGGCACATTTGCCGCTGGCGCGTATCGTTCGCTGTATATCAAGGCTTCCAAGGCTTTCCCCCGCCGCGCCAGCGCCGAAAACACTGGTGAATAAAAACCCGTTTTCCGTAGTCCGGCGGCAGGTTTTGTCTCCGGAAGAAACCCTCCGTTTTGACATTTACCCACCGCTGTGCTATAATGCAAAAAAGGAGGAATCTTATGAATTTGCTTATCACTGGCGCCGCCGGGTTTATCGGCAGCAATTTTGTGTTTGGCTGGCTGGCGCATTCTCCGGCAGATCGCCTGGTTTGCCTGGATGCGCTGACCTATGCGGGGAACCTTGGCACCCTGCGCCCGGTGCTTTCGCTGCCCAACGTCCGTTTTGTGCATACGGATATCACAGAGCGCACACGCGTCAACGCCCTGTTTGATGAGGAGGGCTTCGACGCGGTGGTCAATTTTGCCGCGGAAAGCTTTGTGGATCGTTCCATCAGCGAACCGGACATTTTTTTGCGCAGCAACGTTATGGGAACACAGGTGCTGCTGGATGCCTGCCGCACGCACGGCGGAGTTCGCTTCCACCAGGTTTCCACGGATGAGGTCTACGGCGATTTGCCGCTGGATCGTCCCGATCTCTTTTTCACCGAAGCAACGCCCCTGCGCACCTCCAGCCCCTACTCCGCTTCCAAGGCGGGGGCGGATCTGCTTGCCCTGGCGTATCACCACACCTTTGGGCTGCCGGTGACGGTTTCCCGTTGTTCCAACAATTACGGGCGTTTCCAGTTCCCCGAAAAGCTGATCCCACTGATGATCACCCGCGCACTGGCGGATCAGCCGCTGCCGGTTTACGGTACGGGCGGCAACATCCGGGACTGGCTGCACGTGGATGACCATTGCCGTGCGATTGAACGAATCCTGCGCGACGGAACGCCCGGCGAGGTCTATAACGTCGGCGGGCATAATGAGCGGGATAACCTGACTGTGGTCAGGGCGATCCTACGGTTGCTGAACAAGCCGGAAAG
>JAISQZ010000238.1 GCA_031273905.1 Oscillospiraceae bacterium
CTCCGCCAAGGCGGTTTCCTTGATGCTGTAGTCCTTTTCCACGTGGCTGCTGCGGGCATAAAACAATGCCTGCTCCACAAAGCCCTCGATTTTTTCCAATTCCTCCAGCACCGCTGAAGCGCCGCTGTTTTCGGCGCATAGCATGGCGGCGGCAATCGGTGTCTTGATCTCATGCACCCAAAGCTCAATGTATTCCCGGTATTCCGCCGAAGCGCGCTTATAGCCCGCGATTTCGTCATTCATGGATTTTCCCGCCGCGCGCAGGGCGTCGCAAAGCGCTTGCCCTTCAAAAAAATCGGGGTATTCCAGCAGCTCGGAAAGCAAATAGCGCCTGTCCAGCTGCGCAAGGAGGGTTTGCAGTGCGCGGTAATAGCGCCGTTTGCCAATATATTCCGGCAACAGGCTGCATATGCCGCCCACAAAAAGAAAACAGGGCAAAAAGACGGAAAAATACAGCTCTGCACGCACAAGATAAAGCAAAAACGCAGCGGCGCCGGCTGTGAGCAGATTCACCGCCAGGAAGGACCACTTTCCGCGCATGAATTCCGTCAGCTTCATAGCGAATATCCCTGCCCCCGTCTGGTTTTCAGCACTGTGCCGGCCCCGATTTCTGCCAGACGCCGGCGCAGGCGGTTGATGTTTACCGTCAGAGTGTTGTCGTCCACAAAGGCATCCGTTTGCCAAAGCGCGTGCATGATTTCGTCCCGGGAGAGGATATCCCCCTGCCGCTCAACGAGCAATTGCAGGATGCGCAGCTCGTTTTTGCTCAATTCCGTGCGCCTGCCCTCAAATTCCGCCGTGCTTTTGCCGGGATCCAGCCGCAGACCGCCGAATTGCAGGGGTTTTGCGGCGCCCGCTTCATAGGCGCGGCTGAGCAGCGCGGCGATTTTTGCCAGCAGGATCTGCGTATTGTATGGCTTGGTCACAAAATGATCCGCGCCCAGGTGCAAACTGATCAGCTCGTCGGTTTCGCTGTCCCGGCTGGTCACAACAATGATGGGAATGTTGGATTGGCGGCGCAGCTCCCGGCAAATGTGGAACCCGTCGGAATAGGGCAGATTGATGTCAAGCAGGATCAACTGCGGCTGCGTGGCGAGCGCAAAGCCGGTAACATCCCGAAAATCCTCCGCCGCACTGACGGCATAGCCGTATTTTTCAAGCAATGCTTTGAGCGCCTGCCGAAGCGCTGCGTCATCTTCTATGATGAGAATGCGGTACAAGACGAGTCCCCTGCCTCCCCTTTGCGTACTTGCAACTCCATACTTAAAGAATACTCTAATTTGAAAAAAAGTCAAGCGGGAAATTGACAGAGGATATAAGGGATTTTATGAAAGCGACTGCTGCTGCCCTGCTCGAATCTAAAGTTGACACGAATGCGCATTTATGATACACTACCTACCATAGCAAGGCTCCTTGTACTGTTGCCATGCGCTTGTAGCTCAGGTGGATAGAGCAACTGCCTTCTAAGCAGTGGGCCCGGGGTTCGAGTCCCTGCAAGCGCGCCAGCGGCCGAGCTGCCGCTCCCAATTCGCGCCCATACCGTTGCGGTATGGGCAAGGTTGTTATCCCGCGCCCAGACGGCATCTTTTTCGTCAGCCTGTTGCGTGTATGCCTCCACAAGCAAAGCCCTACTATTATGGAAAAAATAGGGAAAATCACCAAACAAATCTCCGCTTGACTTCTCCCCGCGCATCTGTTATAATGGCTGGTAATAATACAGTTTATAAAGCAAGCGGAGGACGTTGCATGAAACGGTTGCTGCGCGGCGGGCAGGCGCTGCACGGAAGCGTCTGGAAAGCTGCCGATATCGCCATTGCGCAAGGCGCTATGCGCATTGCGCGGCCAGGCTCCTTTTTGGAGGAACCGTTTGACGAAACAATTGATTGCGGCGGGCTTTTCATTTTTCCGGGCTTCAAGGATTTGCATGTGCATTTCCGCGAGCCCGGTTTTTCATCCAAGGAGACAATCGCCAGCGGCTCCAGAGCGGCGGCGCGGGGCGGGTATACCGCTGTTTGCACCATGCCCAATTTGGAGCCTCCGCCGGATAGCCTGCCGCACCTGCAAGCGCAGTTGGATTTGATCGCCCGGGATGCGGTGATTCCGGTGATCCCCGTCGGCGCGATCACGAAGGGGCAGTGCGGCGCGGGTGCGCTTTCTGCAATGGAGGAGCTTGCGCCCTTTGTCTGCGGCTTTTCGGATGACGGCGTCGGCGTACAGGACGGCGCACTGATGCGCCGGGCGATGGAATGCGCAAAGGCACTGGATAAGCCGATTATCTCTCACTGCGAGGACAAAAGCCTGCTCGGTGGCGGCTATATCCACGACGGAACCTACGCACAAGCCCACAAACACCGCGGCATCTGTGCCGAAAGCGAATGGATCCCCCTGGCGCGGGATTTGGAGCTGGCGCGGCAAACCGGCTGCGCTTATCATGTCTGCCATGTTTCGACCAAGGAAAGCGTGGCGCTGATTCGCCGGGCAAAGGCGCGGGGCGTGCGCGTCACAGCGGAAACCGCGCCGCACTATCTGCTGCTGACAGACGAAGACCTGCAAGAGGACGGCCGCTTCAAAATGAACCCTCCCCTGCGTGGTTCTGAGGATCGCGCGGCGTTGCTGGAGGGGGTTTTGGACGGCACGATTGACTGCATCGCCACCGACCACGCGCCGCATACGGCGCAGGAAAAAGCGGGGGGGCTGGCAGGCAGCGCCTTCGGGATTGTAGGCTTGGAAACGGCGTTCCCGCTGCTTTACACCAAGCTGGTTTTGCCGGGCAAGCTGCCGCTTATCCGGCTGATTGATCTGATGAGCCTGCGCCCGGGCGCAGTGCTCGCCGGGTGGATGCGGCAACCGATGGAAGTCTCCTGCTGCGCGTGGGACTTGCGGGCGCACGATCAAATTGATCCGGCAAATTTTTTGTCCAAGGGCAAGGCGACGCCCTTCGCGGGCTGGGCGGTTGCCGGGCGGTGCCGCTTTGTGCTTTCGGAAAAGGGGGAGGTTCTGTGGAACTGACGGATTATACCATAGTTGAAAATAACCGCATTGCCAAGGATGTGCTGCGCTTGCGGCTGCGCTGCGTCGCGCAGCGGGAGCCGCCGAGACCGGGGCAGTTTGTGAACCTAAAAATTGACGGCTGCTACCTGCGCCGCCCGATTTCCGTGTGCGATTGGGACGATTGCGGCGGCTTGACGCTGCTCTACAAGGTTGTCGGCGAAGGCACGGCAAAGCTGGCGCGGCATCTGCCCGGGGAAAGCCTGAATATCCTTACGGGTCTGGGCAACGGCTACACAATCTGTGCGCAGGCAAAGCGCCCTGTGCTGCTGGGCGGCGGGGTCGGCGCACCGCCGCTTTACGGGCTGGCGAAGGCGCTGGTCAGGGCGGGGCAGCGACCGCTGGCAATCCTGGGCTTCAATACCGCCGAAGAGGTCTTTTACCGCAACGAATTTGCCGCGCTTTGCGAAACCAAAATCACCACGGCGGACGGCTCCCTGGGGCAAAAGGGCTTTGTGACGCACGCGCTCAAGGCAGCGGAAGACTATGACGCGCTTTATGCCTGCGGACCTGAAGCGATGCTCCGCGCGGTTTATCACCAGATGCCGCCCTTGGCGGCCGGGCAGGCCCAATTCAGCTTTGAACGGCGCATGGGCTGCGGCTTCGGGGCGTGCATGGTCTGCTCCTGCCGGACGGTTGCGGGCTATAAGCGCATCTGCATGGACGGACCCGTGCTGACAAGGGAGGAAATCGTATGGTAGACCTGCGCGTATCCCTTTCCGGGGTGGAACTGCAAAACCCGGTGATCCCCGCCAGCGGTTGCTTCGGCTTCGGGCAGGAATTCCGGGCGTTCTACGATATTGATATGCTGGGTTCGTTTTCATTTAAGGGCACAACGTCAGCGCCGCGCTTCGGCAACGAGCTGCCCCGCGTGGCGGAATGCGAAGCCGGGATGCTCAATTCCGTTGGGCTGCAAAACCCCGGCATTGACGCCGTCCTTGCCGAGGAGCTGCCGCGGCTGAAGGAACACTTTCACCAGCCGCTCATTGCGAACATCAGCGGATTTTCTATTGAAGAATATGCCGCCTGCTGTGAAAAAATTGACCGCTGCGATCAGGTTGGGATCATTGAACTCAACATCAGTTGCCCCAACGTCCATGGCGGGGGATTGGCGTTTGGGGCGGATCCGGATTGCGCGGCGCGTGTTACCGCCGCGTGCAAACGGGTGAGCGGGAAGCCGCTTTACGTCAAGCTCAGCCCCAACGTGACGGATATCGCCGCAATCGCGAAAGCCTGCGAAAGCGCGGGCGCGGATGGGCTTAGCCTGATCAACACCCTGCTTGGGATGCGCATCGACCTGAAAACGCGCCGCCCGCTGCTGGCAAACAAAATGGGTGGTTTTTCAGGCCCGGCGGTGTTCCCGGTTGCCCTGCGGATGGTCTGGCAGGTGTATGAAGCGGTGCGAATTCCGATCATTGGCATGGGCGGGGTCAGCTCCGCCGGGGATGTGATTGAAATGATGCTCGCGGGCGCAGCGGCGGTGCAGGTCGGCGCGGCGAACCTGGTCAACCCCTATGCCTGCAAGGAAATCATCGAACGCCTGCCCATGGAAATGGAGCGGCTGGGGATAGCCTCCCTGCGGGAAATCGTCGGGCAGGCGCATTAGGGGCTGCAATTGATAGCTATACTATCCCGCAATAAAAATGCGGATTTTGTGACAAACACGAAAATTTAAGGAGGAATGACGGATGCCCAAGGATGTGATCATACCCCTGGATTTTTCCAGCGCCCGGAAAGCCTGTGACTTTCTGGAGCTGTTCCCCGCAGGGGAAAAGCCCTTTGTGAAAATCGGCATGGAGCTGTTTTACGCGGAGGGACCCGCAGTTGTGCGGGAAATCAAGGCGCGCGGACACAAGATATTCCTGGATTTGAAGCTGCACGACATCCCCAACACCGTCAGAAAGGCGATGGAGGCGCTTTCCGCGCTGGATGTGGAGCTTTGCAACCTGCATGTTGCCGGCACCATCGAGATGATGCGTGCCGCCCTTCGGGGCTTAATCCGCCCGGACGGCACGCGCCCGCTGCTCATCGGGGTGACGCAGTTAACCTCCACCAGCGAGGAACGCATGCAAAAGGAACTGCTGATTTCCGCTTCCATGGAGGAAACTGTGCTGCAATACGCCAAAAACGCAAGACTTGCGGGCTTGGACGGCGTGGTATGCTCCCCGCTGGAGGCCGCTGCGGTAAAAAAAGCCTGCGGGGCGGATTTTCTCACCGTCACACCGGGCGTCCGTTTTGCGGAAAGCGCCGCAGATGACCAGGCGCGCGTCATGACACCGGAAAAGGCGCGTGGCGCGGGTTCGGATTATATCGTCGTCGGACGACCGATCCTTAGCGCGGCGGAACCTGTGGCGGCGTATCGGAGATGCGTGAGAGAGTTTCTTGGATAAGCTTACCTTCGCGTTTCAGCCGCCCGCCATCCAGAAAGGAGCTTCCCTATGACAACCAATCCCTCCGCTCAAATCGCCGCCGACCTGCTTTCCATCCGGGCGGTTTTCCTGCGCCCGGAGCAGCCCTTTACCTGGGCCTCCGGCATCCAATCCCCCGTTTATTGCGACAATCGCCTGACGCTTTCGTCCCCTGCGGTCAGAAGGCATGTGGAAGAGGGCTTCGCCGCGCTCATCCGCAAAAAATACCCCGGCTGCGGCGTTTTGATGGGGACAAGCACCGCAGGCATCGCCCACGCCGCCATTGCGGCTTATTTGCTGGAGCTGCCCATGGGCTATGTGCGTTCCGGCGCAAAGGATCACGGCAGAACCAACCGGATTGAGGGCAAACTGGAAGCCGGGCAAAAAGTGGTCGTTGTCGAAGATCTGATCTCCACTGCCGGAAGTGCGCTGGAAGCCGTTGAGGCGCTGCGTGAGGCGGGTGCCGACGTGCTGGGGATTGTGAGCATTTTCACCTATGGTATGCAAAAGGGTCTGGATCGCCTTGCCGCCGCCGGCGTTGAAAACACCAGTCTGACGGATTTTGACACCCTGGTGACGCTGGCAGCCGAAACAGGCTACATCAAGGCGCGTGCGAAGGAAGCCCTGCTGCGCTTCCGGGATAGTCCCGGCGACCCCGGTTGGATGGCGCTGCTTCAGGCGTAGGCGGCCGCATCCCCGGCGGGAATCCCGTTTCGTCAGCGCCGCCATGTTGCCCTTTCTCAGATAAGCCCTGCTCAAGAGGGATTTCACCTCACATAAGGAAAGTGAAGCAAACCAACGACAAAAGGGGGAATGAAGATGCCCGTCCCGCAAAAAAAACGCCCCGCGCTTCGGCATTTGATCGACAGCAGCGATTGCTCCGTCTCTGAAATCAGCGCACTGCTCACGCTCGCGGACGAGATGATCGCCCATCCTGCGGATTACGCCGATGCTTGCCGCCGCAAAATTCTGGCGACGCTTTTTTACGAGCCAAGCACCCGCACCCGCCTGAGCTTTGAATCGGCCATGCTGCGCCTTGGCGGGCAAGTGCTGGGTTTTGCCTCGCAGGACAGCTCCTCCGCCGCAAAGGGCGAAAGCGTTGCGGATACCATCCGCGTGGTGGATGGCTACGCAGACGTGATCGCCCTGCGCCACCCCAAGGAGGGTGCGCCGGTGATAGCCGCGCGTTACGCGCGAGCACCGGTGATCAACGCGGGGGATGGCGGGCACAACCACCCCACGCAGACCCTGACCGATCTGCTGACGGTTCACCGGGAGCTTGGGCGGCTGGAACACTTGACCGTCGGACTTTGCGGCGACCTCAAGTT
>JAISQZ010000017.1 GCA_031273905.1 Oscillospiraceae bacterium
TGTGTTCGGTCTGGCGGCGTCGCTGCTTTCCGTCATCCTGGAGGGCGGGGGGCTTGGCGGTGTTGCCTCCCTTGCGGAGCGCCCCGCCGCCCTGAAAATCTTGGGCTATGTTTTTGCGGGGCTTTGCGTGCCGCTGCTGTTTGCGCTGGGCTTCAAAAGCTACAAATGCGTGGTTCCCGGCGCGAACGACAACCTCACCGGCTGCTTCACCGCCATGGCGGTGGCAAAGCTGCTCGGCGATCTCAATTTGCGGCTGGAGCACACGGAGCTTGTGATCCTTGCCAGCGGCAGCGAGGAAGCCGGCTTGCGCGGCGCGAAGGATTTTGCCAAGCGCCACGCGGAGGAATATAAGGACGTTGAAACCGCGCTGATTGCGCTGGACACCATGCGTGATTATGAACACATGGGCATCTATATCACCGACCTGACCGGCACCATCAAGCACGATGCCGCCCTTTGCGCCCTGATGCGCGCGGGTGCGGAAGCGGCGGGGCATCAGCTGCCCTACAACAGCCTCTTCTTCGGCGCAAGCGATGCCGCCGCCGCCACGCAGGCGGGGATACGCGCCGCCACCTTCGCCGCTATGGATCCCGCCCCGGCCGCCTATTATCACACCAGGCTTGATACCGCTGAAAATCTGGATCCCAAAACAATGGAGGCCTGCCTGGATATCATCCTTGAGATCACGCATCAGTTCGACAGCACCGGCTTGGAACCCTTCCTCGGCGCAAAGGTGAAGGTCGGCGGCTGACCGGATTTGATCAGGGAAGCCCTGCCTGCCTCAGTCCCCTCCCCCAAAAAAAACAACTTGCGAAGGAGAATGAACCCCATGAAACGCGGAAAAATCCTCTTGGCCGCCATCCTTGCGGTCGCCGTCCTGCCCTCCCTGTGCGCCTGCAGCTTCGGCGGCGCCGCCGCGGCGCCCGAGACCACCACACTCCCGCCGCCTGCCGCGAAAACAAAGCTGCCCGGCGATACCACCGCCGCAATCGCGTATTTTAACCAGGTGGTGGTCGGGATCCGGCAATCGAAGGAATATAACCAAGAGGTTAAGGTGGAATTTGGGGATATCGAAGCTGCGAACAAAACCCTCATGGCTGCGGTGCCGACGCTCAAAAAGGTGCTGCAGGACGCATTGAGCGGCAGCGAAACCTTTCAGGCGGTCTGGGACTATCCCCTGCTGCAAAACGCCCTGTTGCCCGCGGACGTTGCCGAAATCAAGGTGCTCGAACGCCTGGACGTTCTCCTTGCCGAAAAGCTGACGGAAATACAGGCCGACATTGATGCCGGGCGCTTGCCGGGTCTTGCGGACGCGACGACAGAGCAGCTCCGCGAGGAAGCCCTGAATCGCCTGGGCAGTGAAGCGCAGGAAGCGGCGCAAGGGCTTTATCAAATTGATATTCTCCTGAAAGCGCCGTTGACCGACGCGGTCGCCGTGCGCTATGTGCGGCCCGCCGACAAAGCGGATATCCTCGCTGAGCTGAAAAAAGCAAAGAATTACCTGCTTGTGGAGGATTACAGCAGCACGGCGGAAAGCCTTAGCCTTTTTGTTTTGGTGGCAAAGGAAACCGACCGCGTTACGGAGCTGCGCCTGACGGAGATCTCTAAGGCTGCGGCGGAAGCCGTCGGCGTTGGCACACTCGCCCAAGCGGGCAAAATTGCGCTGAGCGCCACGGCAACCAAAACCGTAAGCTTCACCTCCCTGAAATGGGGGGACGAACCGAAGGAAACCTAATACTATCCCGCAAAACAGGAGAAAACGGAGCTTTTCTTGCGGAAACAAAACTTGCGTCTTACCCCCGGCATGGCATTGCTGTAAATACCGGGGCGTGAGGCGTGGGGTCTGAGAAGTTCGCTGTTTCGGTTGACATTTGCCGTCAAAGCGAATATAATAGGGCTGTTGCTTTGGTGCGTGGCGAGGCTCTGCATCATGCTTGGTTTGGGAACGTGACATTGCGTTACTCTGTGTGAAAGCAAACGCCTGAACCTCCTTGCAGCACGCCGCTTGCTGGCATTTTCCAAAGCTGCAAGTCTTTCCAAAAGCCACGCCTGACCACAGTTTTGACCACGGATGGAACGAAAAATTGATACATCGAGGTGTTGGGGAGTTTGGTCACCCCGCCTGCTTTGGGAGCAGGAGAACTCGCGCGTTCGAATCGCGCCACCTCGACCAATGATCCGGCTGTTCAAGGCTTTTCGCCGTTTATCAGCCGGATCATTTTTCTTTTCAATAAAACCACTCTTGTCTGCCCGAAGGGCGAGTTGGCAAGCCCAGCAAGTGGGTGATACGCTTTGCGAAATACTTGCGCTTGCTCATAGCCAATCGTGAGAATGATTTTTAATATGTTGTTTTTGTTTGCTTATCGAAACTATTAAACAAAATAGTTTTGCTTAACGTTTGCAATAAGCAAAATTTTGTGGTATAATACTCTTGTAAACCAAATAGGAGGTCTTGGGCGTGGAACAAATCGAGTTAATGCAGCTTGTGCAAAGGGTTCAATCCTATAAATGCGAAATGCAAATTGTTGAGGTAAAGGCGGCGCGTCAAGGTTGCCCGACCAAACTGTATGACACACTTTCCTCTTTTTCTAATCAAGATAGCGGCGGAATAATGCTTTTTGGTTTGGATGAAAAAAGTGGTTTTGAAACAGTTGGCGTATATGACCCGCAGGATTTACAGCACCGGCTTGCGGAGCAATGCAAGCAAATGCAACCGGCGGTTCGTCCGCTTTTTACTGTGTGTGATGTGGGCGGCAGGGTTGTAGTGTCGGCAGAAATTCCCGGCGTTGATGTTGCTGAGCGACCGGTTTATTACCGAGGCATTGGGCGCACAAAGGGTTCTTTTGTGCGCGTTGGAGAAGCAGATGAGCCAATGAGCGATTATGAAATATACAGCTATGACGCATACCGCCGCAGAGTGCGGGACGATATTCGACCTGCCGAACTGGCTGAATTATCGCAGCTTGACAGTGAATTGCTGACAGAATATTGTACCTCCGTAAAAAAGAATAAGAAAAATGTCTCAAAGCTGTCAGACGGCGAGGTGTTGACATTGATGGGAATTGTAAAAGACGGCAAACCTACACTATCGGGAGTGCTCTGCTTTTCCAAGTACCCACAGGCGGCTTTCCCTCAGCTTTGTATTACTGTCGTTGTCGTTCCGGGGCTTCATATAGGGACTGTTGGGGATGATGGCGAACGTTTTATCGCAAACAGCCGCATTGAGGGAACAATCAAAGAAATGGTTGAAGAAGCGATGCTTTTTATCCGACGGAATATGCGCGTGAAAACGATTATTGACGACAATGGAAAGCGTGCGGATAAAACGGAATATCCGATAAACGCCATTAGAGAAGCTGTTCTAAACGCGTTGATGCACCGCGATTACAGCATTCACACAGAGGGTACGCCCGTGAGAATACTCATGTTCAATGACCGACTTGAAATTTGGAATGAGGGTGGGTTGTATGGCAGATTAACCATTGATGGTTTGGGGAAGGTGCATTCTGACACGCGAAATCAAACGCTTGTAAACATTTTAGAAATGCAAAAGGTTGCTGAAAATCGTTACTCCGGCATACCAACTATTCGCGAAGAAATGGCGGGACACGGATTGCCTGAACCCGTTTTTGAAAACAGACGAGGTGATTTTGTTGTGACACTGAAAAACGATTTTGCGGCGACAATGGATGATAATAATGCCGTGCCAAATGGTGAACATGACATTCTCTCGTACTGCAAGCAGCCTCGAACAAGGGAAGAAATCACCGAGTTTTTTGGGAAAACGCAATACTATGTGATGAAAACTTTTGTTGAACCATTACTCGAAACCGGCAAGCTGAAAATGACAATCCCCGATAAGCCCAAAAGCCGCAATCAAAAATATTACAGCTAAATTGTTACCCGCCGAAAACGAGAAGCAGATTTCTCTTTTCAGCGGGTTTCTTTCGCTTTCAACTATATAATGGGCAAAAATTCAAAAATCATGAAAGCCAATAGACAAGAGTTGAGTCTTGCGGGGTGGCTGTATTCCATGCGGATTGTGCAAAAAAGTTGCAAGGAAAAAAACGGTGCCTAATTTCGGCGGTTTATACATACGAGCCACTACTCGGCGGCGATGAGGGGATGCAAGCCGACCATATAACTTCGTGGAGCAAAGGTGGCAAGACAACGCCTGAAACGCGTCCTTTTGCTTGGCTCGAGCGTGCATGAATCAGATCAACACCCAACGTATCGCAGATCTGCCCGAATTGCGTTTTACGAACATAAGTGCCCGATAATTCTTCTTCCAGTGTTAATTCTTCATTCTTTTTCCTTCCAAAAAAGATGGATAAACCG
>JAISQZ010000037.1 GCA_031273905.1 Oscillospiraceae bacterium
CGCACGGTGGTGTGAGAGGTCGGGTAGTCAACTAATGGCTACCCTCCTACTCGATTTATGCTTGAACGTTTTGCGCCGCTATGCTATACTCTTGCAGGGCGTGTTGACACTGCCGTCCACCGCCTTGGTTAGGAGGAATTTCCAATGCCGTCAAAACCATTCCGCGACCGTTTAATCCTCGCGCTATTGATTGGCTCCGCCGCCCTTGCCGTCCTCGGCGTCCTCCTTGTGCGTCTGGCGCAATAGCCCCTCCTCCGCAAAAATTTCCAGCAATTCCTCTCTGGTGTGCAGACCAATCAGCGTGCGCAGGGGCTTGCCGTCCCGGAAAAGCAGCATCGTGGGCAGGTTCATCACGTTGTAGGAGAGTATGAGTTTGAATTTTTCCTCGAACTCCCCGTCACTCTCCGTCGGTTCGCGGTCGGTGTTGCACATGCAGAATTTGATCTGCCCCGCGCATTCCTCCGCAAGCGCCGTCAAAATCGGATGGAGCATCCGGCAGGGTAGGCAGCGCGGACCCCAAAAGTCCACCAGAACCGGCAGTTTGGCTTGCAGCACCTCGGTCTCAAAATTTTTGGCTTTCACAGCAATCGGCATCGTTTTTTCCTTTCTGTCACACATTATCATAAATAATCCAATCATACATATGCACCGGGAGGCTAGCATGGAACAAATTAACGCATTGATCATAGGCTTCGGTCCCGCAGGCTGCTCCGCCGCGCTCTATCTGCGCCGCGCGGGCTTGAGCGTCGCGCTTGTTGGCAAGGATTCCGGTGCGCTGGAACGCGCGGAAAAAATTGAAAACTATTTCGGACTGCCGCAACCAATGAGCGGCAAGGAACTGGTGGAGGTTGGCAAGCAACAGTGCCTCGCGCTTGGCGCAAAGCTTTGGACAGACGAGGCAATCTCGCTGGAATGGCAGGAGGACGGCGGCTTTGCCGCCCGCTTTGCCTCTGGGCGCGAGGCGAAATGCCAAGCAATCCTCCTTGCCACCGGCAAGAGCAAAAAATCGCCGGATATTGAAGGCTTGCACCATCTGGAAGGGCGCGGCGTGAGCTATTGCGCGGTTTGTGACGCTTTCCTGTATCGCGGGCGCAGCGTCGCGGTGCTCGGCAGCGGAATTTATGCCCTGCACGAAATGGAGGAGCTGTTGCCGCTGGCAGAACGCGTTTTTTTGCTGACCAACGGCGAAACGCCGGAAATCAGCCCGCCGGAAGGCGTTTTGCTGCATACCGAACACATCCTGCGCCTGGAAGGTGATAACACGCTGCGCGGCGCACTGCTGGAAGACGAAAACGCACTGGAATTCCAAGGGCTGTTCGTTGCCCTAGGCAGTGCTTCCGCCAGCGATCTGGCGCGCAAGCTCGGCGTACAGCTGCGCAGTGAAGATCAAAGCGCCATCCTTGTCAACGCGCAGCAGGAAACCACGCTGCCCGGGTTGTTTGCCGCTGGGGACTGCACAGGCTCCTTCGCGCAGGTTTCCTTGGCCGTTGCGGAGGGTGCGCGCGCAGCGCTGGCGATGATTCCGTTCATTCGCGGGCAGAAGAAATAGGCGCTTTCCCCTGCATGTGGGGAGGGGGTGCGTCCGCATACAAAAATTCTTAGCCAATCTTGAATTCCATGCGCACGTTAACGCGCCTGCCCTCTTCGCTGCCATCGTCAACATTCAGCTGCAACACAAGGCAGTATTGCCGCCCGGATTCCAAGGGCGGAAAGGGTTCCAGCGAAACCTCAAATTCCCGCAGGGAAAGCGCCTCTATGCGCTGGTCGCTGGGCAACGCGCCCGGCTTAAGCGCTGTCAGCTGCCATTCATAGCCCCGGTATTCCATCAGCGTGAAATAATCCGCGCCAAGCAGCTTCCAGTTTTTGGGGGCTGCCGCTTTCAGCTCCGCACGCACGCGGATCGTTTTCGATTGCACCGAAACCGGTTCCAGGAGCGAAAGCGCGGCAAAGTCCGCGTCGGGATCGGCGGTGGTGGTTTCGCCCGGGCGCCGCTCCTTCACAAGGAACTGTATCTGCCCCGGCTCGGTGATAACAAAGCCGCTTTTTTCCACCGCAACCAGATAGCCTTGCAATACCTGGTTGTCATAGCGCAACGCTTCATCTGTAATCACCGTCGCCGCGCGCAGCCGCAAGGCGCCGCCGGACAACTCCTCCAGGTAGCAGTCGCGCAGGGCAAAGGCCGCGCTCAAGGGAAGATAGCAAAAGAAGATCTGCTGTGTGGCAAAATCGAATTCCTCGGAAAGCGCCAGCGCTCCGTAGACTTCGGTGCGCCGCGCGGCATCACGCAAATGATAGCGTTCGGTGAATTCAGCCAATTCCCTTTCGTCCGCAAACAGCCGTACACCGCCCTGTTCCAAAAGCTCTGTGGAATAAGCGCAGGCAACCGGCAGCGCCAAAGCGCCGCTGTCGGGCAGATGCTCCGGCGCAAGGGGCTTTTGCTTCACCGCCTGCTGCCAGTGCAGGGTAAGCACCGCCACCACCGCCGAAAGCACCACCAGCACGGCCAAAGCGGCGCCGAGGAGGTGTTTTTTCTTCTTACTCACCTGTTGCATCTGCCTTCGCCTCCTCCGGCAGGGCTTGTCCCGTTTCCTGCCGCAGCGCCTCACCCAGCGCAATTGCCAGTTGATCCGGGCAGGAGGTATTGCGGTAGCCGCAAGGCGTCCCGCTGAACATGCTGATCACATCGTCCGCCGCCATGCCTTCCACAAGCCTCGAAATACCGATCAGATTCCCTCCGCAGCCGCCGTCAAACGCAACGCTGCGGATAATTTCCCCCTCCAGTTCCAGAGTAATCCTTCTTGAACAGGTGCCTTTTGTTTGATAGTGATACGTCATAAGCTACCCTCCCCCACATGATCATCTATTAGTTTACACCATTGCGGGACATTTTGCAATCCTTCATAAAAAAAAGTATCACTGATGCCATTGGGTACGCTGTATTGAATGCAACATAATCCAAAACTTGGAATTTACTTGGAATTTACTTGCGTGAAAAACTTGCCCACGGCACTTGACTTGCGACGACAATTCTGTTATAATCTTCTCTGCCGCGTGCGCCGGGCTAATATCCAAAGTGGGGAAATCCCCGCCTGTTTGCAGCGAGACATAAACGAAACGAGGAAATCCCGGAATGTATGCCATCATTGAAACCGGAGGGAAGCAGTACAAGGTGGAAAGCGGCGACACGCTTTACATCGAAAAACTGGAGGCCGAAGCGGAAAGCGACGTTGTTTTCAGCAAGGTGATCGCCGTCGCAACGGAGGACGGGCTAAAGGCAGGCACGCCCTATGTGGAGGGTGCCTGCGTGGAGGCTAAGCTCCTCAAAACCGGTAAGGCAAAAAAAATCACCGTCTTCACCTATCGCCCCAAAAAGGGTTCCAAGCGCAAGATGGGGCATCGCCAGCCCTATAGCAAAGTGGAAATCACCGCGATCATCGCGTGAACAGCTTTTTGAACTGAGAAAAGGAGAATAAGCATATGGCACATAAAAAAGGCATGGGATCCACCCGGAACGGGCGCGATTCCGAATCCAAGCGCCTGGGCGTCAAACGCGCGGACGGTCAGTTTGTTTTGGCGGGCAACATTCTTGTGCGCCAGCGCGGCACACACATCCATCCCGGTCTCAATGTGGGCAAGGGGAAAGATGATACCCTTTTTGCCCTTGCCAATGGACGGGTGCGTTTTGAACGCTATGGCAAGGATCGCAAAAAGGTCAGCATCGCTGCGGCGGAATAGTTCCGCGCTTTATCGCGAAATACGCCTTTCCCGGGCAACCCCGGGGAGGGCGTTGGTTTTTTGCTTGACTTTTCGATGGAAGCGTGGCATACTTTTCGCATGATGAACGGGAGGAGCAATAACACATTGAAGCGCATATTGTTCTTTGTTGAAAGCTTGGGCGGCGGCGGCGCGGAAAAGGTGCTGGTTGATCTGGTCAATCATATGGATCCGGCATGTTTTCATATCACGCTTGTGGTCATGACATCAGGCGGTGTGTGGGATCATGCGGCAGCGAATCATGTGGATCTACGTTTTTTGCTTCGTCGGGAGGATTTTGCAGCCGGGGGTTGGCGGGGATTTGGTTACCGCTTGCGCCACCAAATGCTGCGGCGCTTACCGCCGCGTCTGGTGCATTTTCTCTTTTTCCATGAGAGAAATGATGCGGAAATTGCCTTCACGGAAGGTCTGGCAACCCGGCTGATTGCGGCGGCACCGCGAAAAAGCCGCAGGCTGGCTTGGGTGCACACCGATTTTTCCAGCAACGCTGAAGGCAGCGACGGCGCGTTTCGAAGCCCAAAAACACAGCGCAGGGCTTATGCCAAATTTGACCGCATCTTGTGCGTTTCGCAGCGGGTGCGGGATCAGTTCATTGCCAAGCTTGGCGCGTTGCCGCAATTAACGGTGCAATATAACCCGGTGGATGCCGCCGCCGTCCGCGCCCGCGCGGAAGAGAAAACCGCTTTTCCGCCCGGGCGGGGAATGACGCTGCTTGCTGTGGGGCGTTTTTCGCCGGTGAAGGGGATGGATCGCCTGCTGCGCATCTGTGCGCGGCTGCGCGATGAGGGGCTGGAATTCCGGCTTTGGCTGCTGGGGGACGGCGCACAGCGCGGCGCACTGGAGGAATATATCCGCGCAGCTTCGCTGCAGGATTGTGTTGCTTTGCTGGGCTTTCGGCAAAATCCCTATCCATTTTTGCGCACAGCGGATTGCTTGGTGAGCGCCTCCCGCGCGGAGGGCTTGAGCACGGCGGCGGCGGAAGCGTTGATTCTTGGCACACCGGTTGTCTGCACGGATTGCGCCGGTATGCGCGAGGTGCTGGGTGGGATGCCCTGCGGCATCCTAGCGCAGAACAGCGAGGAAGGGCTGTGCCAAGCGCTGCGGGAGCTGCTCAGGCAGCCGTCGCGCTTGGAGGGAATGCGTGCTGCGGCGTTGGCGCGTGGCGCACAATTTTCGCTGGAGGAACGGATGAAAGAAATAACAGCGCATATTTTAGGGGCGGGAGAGGAAGGACAATGAAGCAAACAGAGGGTGCGCAAAGCACGCTTAAGCTCAACAGGAAGACAATGTTGTTTATTGCGGCGCTGCTGCTGGGGATTTTGCTTCTGGCGGGGGTGCTGACGCAGATAGTGCCGCGCGGCGCTTATCAAACGGATGCGCAAGGCGCGATCATCAACGGCAGCTATGCGCGGCTGGCAGGGGAGCGGCTGCCCTTCTGGCGGGTGTTCACCGCGCCGTTTGAAATTTTTCTTTCCGGCGATGCCTTCACAGGCGTTGCGATTTTGCTGTTCATCCTCCTTGTGGGCGGCACATTTTTGATTTTGGAGCGCACGCGTGTGATTTCCTATCTGATGGCGGTGATTGTCAAGCGCTTTTCAAAAAGGAAATACCTTTTGCTCTGTGTTATGAGCTTGGTTTGTATGCTGCTGGGTTCCGTTGTAGGTATTTTTGAGGAAAGCGTCACGCTTGTGCCGCTGGCGGCTGCGATTGCCCTGGCGCTTGGCTGGGATTCCCTCACCGGTTTGGGGTTGAGCCTTGTCTGCGTCGCGATGGGCTATTCCGCAGCAACCTTCAATCCCTTCAACGTAGGGATTGTACAATCAATGGCGGGATTGCCGCTGTTTTCCGGGCTGGGCTTCCGGCTGCTGGTGTTTGCCGGATTCTATGCGGTGACGGTTTCATTTCTGCTTCTGCACGCCAAACGGGTGGAAAAGAACCCACGCGCTTCCCTCACCTACGAAAGCGACCAAGCGCTGCGTGTGCGCTTTGCGGGCGGCGCGGAGGAAGGGCTTGCGGAGAGCGGTGCGCTTGCCCGCGCCGCAAAAACCTTTGCCGGCTGTATTTCCGGCGTGTTGCTTTGTGCCGCGCTGAGCTTTGCCGTGCAGATGCTGCCCGCCGTGCCCGGAGTTATCAAAAGCCTTGCGGGCTATCTTCCCATGGCGGGGATGGCGCTGCTGTTTGCCTTGGGCGGGATTCTTGCCGGGCGGCGGGCGGGCTTGCGCGGCAGGGCGCTGGCCGGCACATTCTGGCAGGGCGTGAAGACGGTGCTGCCGATTGCCCCTTTGATCATTTTTGTGATGAGCATTACGTATATCCTCAAGCAGGGCAGGATCATTGATACGATCCTCCATGCCTGCTACGAAAACGTGAAGGGCTTTTCCCCCTTTGCGGCGCTAATGGCAATCCTTGCGCTGGTGGTGGCGCTGGAATTCTTCATCGGTTCCGGCTCCGCCAAGGCTTTTTTGATCATGCCTATCCTGCTGCCTCTGGCGGATATGCTCGCGGTCACGCGGCAGTCGGTGACGATTGCCTTTTCGCTGGGCGATGGCATTTGCAACATCCTTTATCCCACCAGCGGCGTCATGATCATCGCCATTGGGCTGATTGACGTTTCCTACGGCAAATTCCTGCGCTGGAGCTGGAAGCTCTTCCTGGCGCTGTTTGCGCTGAGCGCCGCCTTGCTTTGGCTGGCGCAGAGAATTGGATACTAGGGTCTGCCGACGCCTCTGCCGGGCGCCTTCTTTCCGGCGGATTTTGCGCCAAGCTTTGTCGAAAGATTTTTTGCAATACGCCAGTATGACGGCAAAAAAAAATTTCGCGTTTGACACAAAATCTGCTCAAAAACACAGGGATTCGGGTAGCGTCAACACCAAAAAAATGGCAAGCGGAAAGCGGAGGAAGGGGCTTCCCCCTTCGATTTTGTGTGTTCCGCGGCTGCATATAATTTTATATTCCGCCCGCTGAAAGCAGGCAAAAGCCCTATCCAGGCAGCAGCCTGAACAGGGCTTTTTCTTCAATCTCAGCGCCCGACTATGATTCGCCGTTACGCGGGTTGTCTATTGCCGGTCATAACCGCCCCAAGCGCTCGGAGGACACCACCAAGAAGGATTTGGCTGGATATAGCTTTTGCCTTCCCCGTAGCGAACGATGCCGAAAGCTTTGAAGTCGTTATACAACTGTTCGTTTGCGCCCTGCCATTGCTCCAAGGGCAGCAGCCAGCTGAATTCCTCCACACGGTTGCAGCCCTTCCAAAAGCGCCAGCTCAGCTGTGAGCGCAGCACGTTTTGCTTGCAGAAGTCGCTTCCGGCCAGTTCTATGGCTTTGGCCCAAAGGTCATCCGCATAACGGACTTGGTTCAGCTTCAGATCCAGCGCACCCTTGTCGTCCGGAGTGAAATAAATGCCCATCTTGCGGTGCTCGCCAAACAACCCGGGCTTACCGCTGTTGGCGGCCAGCAGATCTAAAAATTCCCGCATATATTGCCAGCCGCCGCCGTAGTAGGCTTTCAGGAAGCCGTTCATTTCCGCGTCATAATCCAAGTCGGGATCCCACATCAGGCGGGCAAGCAGGTAGGAGCGCAGGTCGGCAAATTCGCTGTTGCACTCCGCCGCGGTGTAGTTGCCCTCTTCATAAATGCCCTTTACGTTGTGCTTGATAAAGAACTGCATATTTTTTTGCAGCACTTGAAAATTTGGGAAGGGGCAGTTATAATTCTCGTAATTGGTGGTGTAATCCCAGATATACAGGCGGTTGCTAATTTCGCTCCAGCGCTTGATATCACTGGCAAAGCTGACGTTGTCGGGGCAGTTGGGATCGTCAAGGGGATGGGTGAAGCAGCATTCGATGGAGCACAGGCGCACGATGACGTTATCGCGGGGCTTCACCAGTTTGGGCGGCGTGCGCGTATATTGATACGCGAAGGTATCAATCA
>JAISQZ010000089.1 GCA_031273905.1 Oscillospiraceae bacterium
TGATTTGAAAAAGTAAATGCGGGAGCCGTGGCGGAAAAGCACGCCCTCTCCTGCAAAAAAAGAGACAAGGGGATCTCATTCCCTCACCTCTTTTTTTGCAATTTTCTGTTTTAACCGGCGCAACTCCTCCGGCGTGAGCGCACGCCACTGCCCCTGCGGCAGCATCCCCAGCCGAAGAGAAGCCACGGCGGTACGCTTGAGCCGAAGCACCTCCAGCCCCAGTTGCTCGCACATCCGGCGGATCTGGCGGTTGCGCCCTTCCCGCAAAGTGAATTCCAGCACGGTGCGATCCGCTTCAGCGGCAAGCACACGCAATTGCAGTGGCGCTGCCGGCCGGCCGTCGAGGAACATGCCGCCGCCGCTGAGCTTTGTCTGCTGTTCCTCGCTCACCTGCCCGCGCAACGTAACGCGGTAGAGCTTTTCCACGTGCTGCGAGGGATGTGAAAGAGCGTTGGCAAAGGCGCCGTCGTTGGTCAGCAGCAGCAAGCCCTCGGACTCCTTGTCCAGCCGACCGACAGGGAACACACGCTGCGGACAGGTCTCCACCAGCTGCGCCACGCTGCGCTTGGCATGGGGATCTTCCATAGTGGTCACAAAGCCGCGCGGCTTGTGGAGCATCAGATAAACCAGCTCCTCCCGGCGCTGTTGCAGACGCTGCCCGTCCACGGTGACCAGAGCGGTTTTGGACAAGACGGATTGCCCCAAAAAAGCGGGGCGTCCATCCACATGCACACGCCCTGACTGGATCATTTCCTCCGCTTTTCTGCGCGACGCAACCCCGTGCTGCGCCAAATATTTTTGTAAACGGATCTTTTCCTGTTCCGGCATTGTGTTCTCCTGTCAATGGTTGACGTTTTTAATCAATTCTTCAATCCTTGCGGAAAAACCGCAAAATGCGCTGCCACAGGCTCAGCTTTTGCGCAGCTTGCGCCGTGCGTTGCGCCACACTGTTCTCGGCAACCAGCGGCACCTCCGCAAGCAGCCGCGTGCCGGTATAATACCGTGCCAGACCCAGCACCCCGCCCTTATCCAAGGGGGCGTATTCAAAGGGGCGCATCAGGATTTCCCTGCGGATATTATCCGGGAAGCTTCGCAGCTGCGCCACAGGAACCCAAGCAGGCTGCAACCGCAACACACCCGCCTTCCCGCCCACAACCGGCAGCAGGATATTGCCGCCGCCGTCTTCCAGCGGAATGGGATGAAACAGCGAAAAACCGAAATCATAAAGCCTGCGGTGATCCTCCCAATCATCGGGCGCGTTGAGGGTGACGGCAATCAGCGTCACGCCATTGCGCTCCGCGGCGGAAATCAGGCAGCGACCGCTTTTTTTTGTGAAGCCCGTTTTGACCCCGATGCAGCCCTCCAGCGTCCCAAGGAGCTTGTTGTGATTGGTGATCGTGCGCAGATATGGTGGGCTGCCAAAGGCAACGCGCACAGTCCTTCGCCCGCAAATTTCGCGGAAAGCGGGGTTTTGCAGCGCGACCCGCGCAAGCAGCGCCATGTCGCTTGCGGTGGAATAATGCCCCTGGGTATCCAAGCCGCTCGGCGTTACAAAATATGTGTGCGCCATGCCGAGCGCCGCCGCGCGTTCGTTCATCCGCCGGGCAAAAGCGGGCAGGGAACCGTCCATCCAATAAGCCGCAGCGTTAGCGGCATCGTTCCCGCTTGCCAAAAGCATCCCGCAGGCCAAAGCATAGCGCGACACCTGATTCCCCGGCAACAGCCCCATGGAGGTTCCTTCCACCGTCACCATTTCCTTCGTGACTGTAAAAATCTCCTCCGCGCCGCCCGCTTCCAGGAGCAAAAGCGCCGTCATAATCTTCGTCGTGCTTGCCATCGGCATTTCCCGATCCGCATTACGCGCAAAAAAGACCTGCCCATCCGCGGCATCGATCAAAATCGCGCTTTGGGCGGAAAGCGAGGGTGTCGCCATGGGGCTTTGCGCAAGGGTAAGCGCACCTGCGTTGACAAAAAAACCTGCCAGCAGCAAAGCGGAAAGCAAAAGCCCCGCCGCCCGGCGCCGGAAACAAGCTGTGTTCAAACTCATCCACCTGCCTTTGTCCCATATCTATGCAGGAGGATGTCCGGGTTATGACACAGAAGCGATCAAGCCTTGGCGTCGGGCGTTTCCGATCCGCCTTTTTTGCTGCTGATGAGCTTATCGACCGTCTCTGTGAGCTTGTTGACCACCTCAGGCAGCATACCGATCACGCGCTCCACAGAGGATTCCGAGGTGGAGACATATTTGATCGAAACCTCGCCCGCGCACACGGTCAAAAACGCCACGGGTGTGATCGTCACAGCCGCACCGCCGCCGCCGCCGAAAAGTTCCTGGTTGTTTTTGGAAGGAAAATCAGAACCGCCGGAAGCAAAGCCGTAATGCACCTTGGAAACGGGGATCACTTTGGTTCCGTCAAGCTCAATCGGATCACCGATGATGGTGCTGACATCCACAAGCTCCCGTAACTTTTCAATTGAGGTGCCAAGGATTCCGGATGCGGATTTCTCTTTCATCATGCATTCTCCTCATGTCTTATGTTATTACAGCGATTTTTTGGGGGTCATGGAGACAGGCGGCTTCGCGCCGCGCAGGAAACGGAGAACTACGCCGAAAAACAGGCGCAGCGCCAGCAGCAGCAGCGCCTGAAGCAGCCGCAGAGGCGAAACGGAAAATACCGCGCCGCATTCGAACTGTTTGGCCTCCCAGCCGGTAAAATCAGGGTGGACATCAATCCTGCGGCAAAACGAACGCCTGTGCCGCAAATGAGAACTCAGCCAGCCAAGACTCGGGAAAAGCGCCGCGCAGAGCTTGCCATATTGTTCGGAAAGCGCCGCAGGATCCTCGCCCACAATCACCATGTGCAGCGCAAATTCGTACAGCTTGACGCAGCGGTTGAACCCGCCGCCGAATTGTTTCAGGAAGGCCACCGCGCGGCGCAGCAAATCAATATACCCCGTAACGCCCTGATATTTGTAAAAGCGTGCAAAGACGCCGGCTTCTTTTTTTTCTTGCTCATTTGATTTTTCTTTTTTTTCGGACCTTGGCTTTTCTTTCTTCTTTTTTCCGGATTTCTTTTCCGGTTGCGGCACCAAAGGGATGCGAAAAAACAGCCATCGCGCGTTTGCTGTGAAGCCCTCGCCATAGTGTGCGCGCACAACAAGCGGCACACTCAAAAGCCCCAGCCCCAAAGCGATTATCCCCAAAGCTATCATCCAGCCGACCATGCGCATCCCCCTTCGCCGCTCAAAATCCACTTATTCCGCCAGCTCGTCCGGCGCACCGCTTTCCGCCAGTTGCTTTGCGGCCTCCTCCGGCAGGGGTGGCAGCTCGTCCAGGCTTGCCATGCAAAAACATTTGAGAAATTCCGCCGTCGTACCATAAATCAGCGGTCTGCCAGGCAAATCCAGCCTGCCGCGTTCTTCGATTAACTGCTTTTGCATCAAGCTGGAAATAATGTGGTGGCAATCCACCCCGCGCACCTGCTCAATATAGGATTTCGTCACAGGCTGATGGTAGGCCACAACAGCAAGCACTTCAAACGCGGCAGGTGAAAGCGGCGCGTTGCGCTTTATTTCCAGCGCGGCGCGGATGGATTCCTCAAAGGCGGGGCGCGTGCAAAGCTGCGCCTTATCCTCCATCAGCAACAGGCAAAGCCCGCTGTTCCTTTCCTCAAGCGCCTGCGCCAGCGATTGCAAAAGCGCCAAGCACTCTTCCTCCGTGACGTCAAGCGCCTGCGCCAGGCGATCCGCCTCCAGCGCCTCACCGGAAGCAAAGAGGATGGCTTCCGCTGCCGCTTGCAGCTCATTCCTGCTCAATCTCGCGCCACTCCTCTTTCTTTGTTTGCAGGGTCAGAACGACGTCGGCGCCGCTGCCCAGCACGGCGACGCGCTTTGCTTTCACCAGTGAAAGCACCGCAAGAAAAGTCGCGACGATCTCGGAACGGCTCCGCGCGGTTTCCAGCATAGCGCTAAGGGGAGCTTGTCGGTGCGCCCTGAGCCAATCAAAGACAAAAGCATATTTGGATACCACCGAAATGATCACATGCGAAACGATTCCGGAAAAGGCTTCCGCAGGCGGCGGCAAGCGCCGTTTGCCCTTGCCCAGGGCGGCAACGCAGGCATCCTTAAGCTCGCTTGGCTGGTGCAGACGCTGGTAACGCACGTCCGCCGCGAGGACGACCGGCTGCCGCGCAAAAAAGCCGAAGCCCTTTGCCCGCCGCCGCAGCTCCCCGGCAAGCTGCTGGCAATCGTGATACGCCAGCAGCTCCTGGCGCAGCTCCTCCGCAAGATCCTGAACCTCCTCGTGCTTTGGCAGCAGCGCTGCGGTTTTGATATAAACCAGCCTTGCAGCCATTTCCAAGAACTCCGCCGTCAGCTCAAGCTGCGCTTCGCGCATTTTGCCAACAATCTCCAGGTACTGCTCAATCAACGAAAGAATCGGCACGTCATGGATGCTCACCTTGCGCTGCCCGATCAGGCTGAGCAGGAGATCCATGGGGCCTTCGAAGGCTTCCAGCTTGTAATGCGGGGCTTCCAAACAGCGGCACTCCTCCCCTTTTTATAGCGACATAAAGCCCTGAGCGGCAAAGGGCAATGCAGTGACCGCAAAAAAGCCACTCATGATCAGATTGGTCAGCCACATCAACGGTGCTGTGAGAACACCCAGCAGCAGCAACAAAAGGATCCCGATGCGCAGATAGCCTTCGTAGCGCATCACCTTCCAATAAAGGCGATCGGGAAGAAGTACGTTAAGAATGCGCGAGCCATCCAACGGCGGGATTGGGATCAGGTTGAACACCGCCAGCGAAACATTGATAAAAGCGGCGCTATAAAAAAAGCTGGAAACAAACGAGATGAATTCGCTGCCCAGCCTCCCTGCAACAACATAAAGCGCTGTGGAAAGAAAACAAAGAACCAGCCCCATCATCAAATTGGAAACAGGTCCCGCAAGCGCCACCAGCGCCATATCGCGCTTGGGATTGTTGAAATTGCGCGGATTGACCGGCACGGGCTTTGCGTAACCGAAGCCGACCAAAAGAATCAGCAGTGCGCCCATCCAATCAATGTGCTTCATCGGGTTAAGCGTTAAGCGCCCGTGCATCCAGGCGGTGTTGTCGCCCAGTTTTTTTGCCATCCAAGCATGGGCGGCTTCGTGCACCGGCAGGGTACAAAACACAATAAAACAGACCGCCGCCAAATGCAGCAACAGATCCGCCATATTCATTTCAGAAAACCCGCCGCGCAGCAGCTGCGAGAGCATTCAGATTCTCCCCTTCCTGTTTCCGTAATGATTATACCCAATCCCAGGGGAAAAGTCAAGCGCTCTTCCGTGCCGTCACAACGCGCCGGATTCCATTCATATCTTTCAGGCAGCCGCATTCGCAGCCGGAAGCACGGAACAGCGCCGTAATTTCCTCCGCCTGCCCTTCGCCGCATTCCGCGGCAAGCAGCCCGCCCGGGGGCAGCAGGCGCAGCCAATGCCGCGCCAGCGCACGGTAAAAACGCAGTCCGTCCGCACCGCCGTCCAGCGCCAGCCGTGGTTCCCATTGCAGCTCTTTTCCCAAGCCGCCGATTTCCGCTGAACGGATATAGGGCGGGTTAGAGACGATCAGGCGCGGCCGCGGCAACGTTCCGGGCGGCGGCTGAGTTATATCCAGCGGCATAACCGTGGCGTTTTCCGCCGCCAGCGACGCCTTATTTTTTTTGCAGCAACAGATCGCCCGGGGCGAAAGCTCCATCAAAAGAATCCGCGCCTCCGGGCAATGCCGCGCGATGCTCAAGCCGACGCAGCCGCTGCCCGCGCACAAGTCAAACACAACCGCCGCTGCTTGCTCCGCAAGGAATTCCCGCGCGAGATCAACGAGCAGCTCCGTTTCCGGGCGGGGGATCAGCACCCCCTCGCCCACTGCAAAGGGCAGGGAATAAAATTCCCATCCCCCCAGCAGGTATTGCAGCGGTTCCCCTGCCGCGCGGCGCTCGATCAGGCTTTGGTATGCCTCCATCTGCGGCGAAGGCACAGTTTGCTGCCAGGCAAGGCGCAGCCGCGTTTTTTCGAGACGAAAGACCTTTTCCGCCAGGCACAGCGCATCAAAATATGCGTCCGGGTTCCCTGCGGCGGCAAGGCAGCGCCGCGCCTGCGCAATTGCGTCCCGGAAGCTGCTCATTCCCCGTCTTCCTGCAACGGCGCTTCCTTTTCCGGCTCCGGCGGCGCTGCTGCGGGGATCAGCGCTTCAAAGGGCAT
>JAISQZ010000127.1 GCA_031273905.1 Oscillospiraceae bacterium
AAGGGCATCCCCAGCGCCGCCTTGAGAGCCTGGATGCCCACCTCAATGATGTCGTCCTCCGGCTCCTTTGTGGTGATACGCTGCATCAGCAGCCCCGGCGCGGAAAGCACGCGCACCAGCGGGTTTTTCAGATGCCGCCCGGCAAAGCGGATGAATTCGTAGCCAAAGCTCATAATTACCGGGAACTGCAAAATTTTGATGGCGATCCACAGGGGGCGGTTTTCCGGCTGTGTGAGCGCCGGGACAGTAACCGCCACTATGCTGGAAACCGCGATGCTCAGCAAAATCATTACGAACATGAAGCTTGTGCCGCAGCGTGGGTGCAGGCGGCTTTGCCGGCGGATATTCTCCACCGTCAGCGGCAAACCGGATTCATAGCAAAAGATGGACTTGTGCTCCGCGCCATGGTACTGGAACACACGGCGAATATCCTTGATCTGTGACATTGCGAACATATAGCCCACAAACAGCAGGATGCGCACACCGCCTTCCAGCAGCGCCTTGAAGCGGCTAAGATCAACCGCCACGCTGCCGCTGAGCAGGTCAAACAGGAAGGAGGGCAGCCAGACGAACAGACCGAAGGCCAGCACCACGCCCAGCACCGTGCCGATGGCGCCAACAACGCCCATCAGCTTATTGCCCAGATGCTCGCTCAGCCAGCGGTCAAATTTGCCCATCTCTTCCGGCTCATCGTCGTCCAAGCCCGCCATTGCGGTTTTTTCTGCGGATTCCATCAGGCAGCGGTAGCCGAAAATCATGGAATAAATCAAGTTCACAGGTCCGCGCAGCAACGGCCAGCCCAGGATTTTGTAGCGCTCCTGCGGCAGCCGGCTTTGCTTGAGGGTGGTTTCGATGGAGCCATCCGGCAGACGCAGCGCGATTGCCGCGCCCTTGGGGCCGCGCATCATGATTCCCTCCATCAGGGCTTCGCCGCCCACGGCGCCGATCTGGATTGTTTCGGGGATTTTGTTTTCGCTCATTTTTGATTCCTCTCTATGCATTGCAAGCTGCCGAACATTGGCGTCGGCTCACTTGGATCCCTTGCGGATTAGATTTATCCTATTCGGGGGAGTGTAACAACGGAAACGTTATCCGCACGGTCAGACCCTCGCCCTCGCCGCTCTCAAACGAAAGCGCGCAACCATGTTTTTTCAGGATTTCCGCCACAATCGCCAGCCCGATGCCGGAACCTTTCACTGCGGCGGAGCCTTTGAAAAATTTTTCCGTGATGTGCGGCAGCTCCTCCGGCAAAACGCCGCAGCCGCTGTCAATAAAGGAAACGTGCAGCTCCTCCGGCGGCTTGGAAGCGCTCGGCTGCGCGGCGGAGGCGGTCAGGGTATCCTGGGTCGGCAGCGGAGACGGTTCAAAGGCGCACAGCACCGTGATGCTGCCCCCCTGCGGAGTATACTTGAAGGCGTTATCCATCAAATTGACAAAAACCTGCCGCAGCCTTGCCGTATCGCCGCGCATGGGGGCGGGCAGATCCGAGGAAGTGTAGGAAAGCGTGATCCCCTCCCTGTCGGCGCGTTCCTGGGCAAAAAAGACGACATCCTCCAGCTCCGCAAGAACGTCCATGCGTTCCATGGAAAATTCCATGCGGCTGCTCTGCAGGCGCGAAAAATCCAGAAGCTCCTCCACCA
Source organism: Oscillospiraceae bacterium (assembly GCA_031273905.1). GTDB lineage: Bacteria > Bacillota > Clostridia > Oscillospirales > Acutalibacteraceae > WRMQ01. The sequence goes on from JAISQZ010000127.1 coordinate 1,641, forward strand.
AGTGCGTCAGACGCCCTGATTCCTCCACAATGATATCCAACCCGCGCGAAACCAAGGCGGCATCGCTGCGGTCGCCTTGCAGCAGCGTTTCGCCCCAACCCCGGATCGCGGTGAGCGGCGTGCGCAGCTCGTGTGAAATGGTGGAAATGAAGTCCAGCTTCATCTGCTCCGCGCTTTCGATGCTTTGCGCCATTTGGTTGATGTCCGCGCAAAGCGTGGTCAGCTCATCCTTGTGCTTGGGGATCTCCAGACGGCGGTCGTAATTCCCCTTGGCAATCAGCGAAACGGTCTCGCTCATTTTTCCCATCGGATAAAGGATGGAACGAAAATACAGCAAGCAAGAACCCAGCAGCGCCGTCAAAAACAGCAGCCACACCAGGCCGGAAACCACGGCAAGGCGAAAAATCTGTGCATCCACATCCTCCAAGGAAATCATGTAACGCAGTGCGCAGCGATCGCTGAAGGGCAGATTCAGACGCACCGTATACGCTACGATCTTTTCACCGTGAAAGGCCCCGCGCCAGGTGCGGGAAGATTCCGTGGACGCAAGGAAGGCCTGATGCTCCAGCACATCCTCCTGATCCTCGTTCCACAGCCCGCTGGAGGAAGCGACAACGGCGCCCTGGGCGTCGATGACCTGCAATTCTACCCTTTTGCCCTTTGGGTAATTTTGCGCAAACTCTGCGGCGGCGGCGGCAAAATTGCTGCCGTCCTCACCGGAATTCTTGATGAAATGGGCTTCGCTTTCCGTAATGTTCCGTCCGTCAACCGGCGTGATATCCTCCTGGTTCTCGACGGTGTGGTTCACGGTATAATAATAATGCGAGGCAAAGGACGCAACGAAACCGGCGGCAATCCCCAGCGAAACCAGCGCAAGGAACAGCTCCACATTCAAAAACCAGCGCAGGAGCAACCCATGGCGCAGAAACTGCCGCAGGCGCTTTCCGCTTATTCCTGATCGACCCATTTGTACCCCCTCCCCCACATCGTGACGATATATTTCGGGCAGGAAGCGTCCTCCTCAATCTTCATGCGCAGACGGCGGATGTTGACGTCAACAATCTTCATGTCGTCGCAGCTATCCTCGCCCCAGATGCCGTGCAGAATTTCACTGCGGCTCAGAACACGGTTGGCGTTGTTGAGGAAAAACTCCATCATTTGCAGCTCAATATTGGTCAGCTCAAGGCGACGCTCCCCTTTCCGCATGGTGCGCCCACGGGTGTCCAGCCGGAACTCCCCACTGATAAGAACGCTAGGCTCCGTGCCGCGGCCGGTCTGCGCCACGCGGCGCAATACAGATTCCACCCGCGCCATCAGTTCCGAAGGGGAAAACGGCTTTGTGATGTAATCATCCGCTCCGCTGAGCAGACCCTGCACCTTATCCATTTCCTGTGTGCGCGCGGTGAGAAAAATGATCCCCGTGCGTGCGTTCTTGCCGCGGATGCGGCGGCAAAGCTCCACACCGTCCATTTCCGGCATCATGATATCCAGCAGCGCAAGGTCAAATTCTCCCTCGCGCGCCTGAAAAATCTCCCACGCCTGCGCACCGTCGGCAGCCTGTGTCACCACGTGACCGCTGTGTTCCAAGTTGATCACCACAAACTCACGGATGCCCTCTTCGTCCTCCGCCACCAGAATTCTATGCTTCACTTGCGTCTTCCTCCCCAAAAAAATCTCAAGCGCTGGTTCTGACCGTTTCTAAAAAATCCAGCCGCAGGCGGCGCTGCCTGCCCTCGCCCATAATTTCATATTCCGCCAAGGCATTGCGCTGCCCCGCGCCGACAATTCGCAGCCAAAAAAGCTCCTTGCCCACGGTATGCCCCGTTTTCTGATCCCAGCTATAAAAATGCAGCGTATTTTGCGCATCCTCCGGATTTCCACGCACAGTGAGTTCGTCCCCCAGCCCTTCGGGATTTTCAACAACATCACGCAGGCGTTCCGGAAGCTGCACCCATTGGTTCGGGCCGAGGTAAAGCAGGTGCTTTGTGTAGGGCTGCAAGGAAAAATCCGCCTGAACCCTGCTCCACTGGATCAGCGGGAAGCCGGTTGGGGCGCTGCTGCCAACGGAATAAACCGAGGAACCCGGCATGTCGTACTGCGAGGGGACATCCACCCGCCCGTCGCCGTCAAAGTCCCGGCTAAGCACACGCTGTGCGCGGAAGGTCGCCATATTGACGCCGGTTTCCTGATCAAGGAAAGGGGCGGCGAGCCGCCGCGTTTGCGCGTCATAGTAAATCAATTCTGTTATGACGCCTGTTTCGCCCTTGAAGGCATCGAAAAGGATGGCGCCGCGCCCCCCCGCCAGCGGCAGGTATTTGGGCTGCTCATGCTGGCTGACGTTTGGGTCAAGGGGAATTTCACCCAGGGCTTCCAGCGTTTTTGATTCCGCGTCATAGCGGAAAGCCCCCGCAACCGAATTGTTTGCCGCATCCGCCATGCCAAGGCGGGTGTAGCAGGCTTCGTCAACGCCGTCGCCGTCCAAATCCGCAAAGATGAGCTGTGTGTAGTTGATCCCCAATTTGATCTGCCCTGAAGCATCCATTTTGTCCTGTGTTCTGATCCGGGAAATGACGCCGCCCGTTTCATCCGCCTCAGGAAAAAGAAGCGTAAAGCTCTTCGCTCCCTCCGCAAGGAACAAGCGGCTGCTTACGATAATTTCCTCTGTGCCGTCGCCGTCCATGTCAATAAAATCAAAGGAATCAAGATAGCCATTGATGGAAAAAGCTTCTGTGGGGAGCTGACGCCAT
>JAISQZ010000075.1 GCA_031273905.1 Oscillospiraceae bacterium
CGGGCGGCATTTTCCGGATACGGATCCTCAGCACGCCGGCGCGGACAGCCTGGATCTGCTGCGCCGCGTTGTTGAAAAGATCACGGAGGCGGGCTACCGCGTCGGCAATATTGATGCGACCGTGCTGGCGCAGCAGCCGAAGCTCGCACCCTTTTTACCGCAGATGCGCGTGGCGCTGGCCGGTGTCTGCGGTGTCGCGCAGGAAAGCGTCAGCGTCAAAGCGACAACAGAAGAGGGAATGGGTTACACCGGAACAGAAGAAGGGATCGCCGCCCATGCGGTGGTCTTATTGGAGGGCTTGGCGCATGATTGAGGTTTTGCAGGAGGTCGGGCAGTTTTTTGAACGGGTTTGGGCGATCCTCCTTTCGTTTCGCTTCAACGATTTGTTGGATATTCTTTTCGTTGCGCTGATCATCTATGGTTTGATCCGCCTGCTGCGGGATACGCGCTCGGTGCAGCTGCTCAAGGGTTTATTCTGGTTGCTGGTGGCCTGGGGCGCTGTAAATATGTTCCGCATGAACGCCAGCAGGATCCTAATGGAAAATCTGTTCAACAGCTTTGCGTTGCTGTTGTTGATTCTTTTTCAGCCCGAAATCCGAAGCATGTTTGAAAATGTTGGGCGCAGCAATGTTTCCAACTTCAAGTTCCTTTCGCAAAGGAATCGTACCGCGCTGGAGCAGGAGGAAATCGCCTCCGCCATCCGTCAAATCTGCGAAGCCTTCGCCGCCTTTTGTCAAAGCAGAACCGGTGCGCTTGTGGTGTTTGAGCAGGATACGATGCTCGGCGAGATTGTGAAAACCGGCACCGCTTTGGAGGCAAAGGTGACAAAGGAGCTGGTCGGGACTGTGTTTTTTCCCAATGCGCCGCTGCATGACGGCGCGGCGGTCATCCGCAAGGGCTATCTTGCGGCGGCGGGCTGCATCCTGCCGCTGACGCAAAACCCGGATTTGGATTCCACATTGGGAACCCGTCACCGCGCGGCGATTGGTATGAGCGAGCAATGCGACGCACTGGTTGCGGTTGTTTCAGAAGAAACCGGGCAGATCTCCCTTGCGCGCAAGGGTGTTTTGCGGCGGGATCTGAGCGTGGCGGAGTTGGAAAGCGCCCTGCGCCAAAGCTTGCTGCAAAAGGAGAGCGGCGGCGGCTTTTTCCCTCTGCGCTGGCTGCGCAAGGCTGCAAGGAAGGAGCGTGAGGAATAGTATGCGGCGAAAGGAAAAGAAGAACAGGCTGCACCGCCTGTTTCAGGATAGGCGTTTTTTAATGCTTTTTTCTTTGTTTTTGGCGGTCTGGGTTTGGATCGTCGTCGTGATGGTCAATGGCGAGGAGGCGCAGCGCATGATCACCAAGGTGCCTGTGCGCGTGGATTTTACGGACACCATTTCCGAGCGGCTTGGGCTTCAGCCCTTCTGGCCCGGGCAGGGGGGGGCATCTGCGGAACTGACGGTAGATGTGACCATCCGCGGCAAAAAATATGAGATCAGCGCTTCCACGGTTTCTGCGGAAGACCTGGAGGCCGTGCTGGTGACCAGCGAGGTCAATACCGTGGGGGAACATGTGCTGGAAATCCGCGTCAGCCCAAGGCGCTCCTCGCTATCGGGCAATTTTGAGATTGTCAGCGTTTCACAGGACTCGGTGCGGGTATTTTTCGATCACCTAAAAACTGCGGAATTTGAATTGGAACCCTCTGCCGCCGGCAAAATTACCGTTCCGGAGGGGTATTATGCCGACGTTCCCATGCTTTCCCAAAAGAGCGTCACCATTTCAGGTCCTTCCACGGAGGTCAACAACATCAAGCATGTTAAGGCGCAGTTCACGGTTGATGCGCAATTGACCAAGACGACCACGGTATATGACGCCACCGTTTTGCCGGTGAACGAATATGGCGACAATCTGTTTCTATACCTCAGCTTTGAGGAAAGTGTTTCGGAGCTTAAGGCGACCATCCCGGTTTGGAAGCGCAGCAAGCTCACGCCGGGCGTAAGCTTCCAGAACGCGCCCAGCGCCTATTTGAGCAAGCCTCTGCGCGTGTCGGTGCAGCCGGGTTCGGTCAATGCCGCGTTGCCGGAGGGGAGCATTCCGCAGGACGGTGTCTATAACGTTGGCATGATCGACTTTCATCAGCTTTCGCTCTCGAACAACACCTTCCGTTTTTCGGCGGAGGAGCTGAAAGAAATCCGCTTTTTTGACAATGTAACGAGTTTTACAGCCCAGGTGGATCTGACCGGCATGGAAGAAAAAACCCTCACATTGCCCGCAAGCGTCATCGCGGCAAGCTTTGCGCCGGGTGCGCCGAAGCTCGGCGCTGCTTTCGGAGACGTGAGCAATGTGCGTGTGATTGGACCTGCGCAGGTGGTCAGGGCGCTGGATGCCGCCGCACTTTCCGGCGAGGTGCTGTTCAGTGAGGAAACGCAGCCCGGCAGCACCCGGCAGCCGGTGAGCATCCGCGTGAAGAACAGGGAAGATTGCTGGATTGTAGGGGAATATACTGCCGCCTGCATTTTGACGGAGGAATAAAACGATGCGATGGAACAAGTGCGCTGTGTGCGCCGGGCTGCTCTGCCTGCTGCTTGCCGCGGCGGGCTGCGCATACAAGCCGCTTTTCTGGGACATCAACCTTCTGATGCGCCCGCCCCTGCTGCAGGGAGAGCTTGGGGAGCTGCAAAGCGCGGTGCTGGAAGACAACAGGGGCTACCGTTTTGCGCAGGCGGTTGGCGGAAAATTCCGCGACGCCATTACCCTGCGCGACCTGGACGGGGATGGCAGCGAGGAAGCGCTCATGTTTCTTTTATCCCCTTATGCCATAGATTACCCGGAAGAGCAAATGAGCAAGACGTTCTGCGTTTATTCAAAGGCAAGCGGAAAATGGCG
>JAISQZ010000082.1 GCA_031273905.1 Oscillospiraceae bacterium
CAGACGCACCAAAGCCGGAGGAGTATAACTACGGCGACGGAACGATCTTCACGGCGCAGTGGCCCGAGAACGAATTCACCAAACAGGTGCCAAAGCCGGATTTTGACGTCGCCTTCGGCGGCACCAGCGACAGCGAATTTTCTGTGCTCTGCGCAAACGCGAGCGTTGACGCGCTGCGAGACTATACGAAGCAGCTGAAGAAGAAGGGTTTTGATAAAAACGCCGAGACCACGGACGAATCCGTCTTCGGCATGACGACATACAGCTACTCCGCTGAAAACGGGAAGGGCTATGCCGTTGAGGTTGCTTCAGCCTTAGGGATGAACGTCATCACGATCAAGAAGGTAGGCTAATATTATGCGCAAAGGCAGGCGGGATGAGTAAACACCATCCCGCCTGTTGCGCACCCAAAAGAGAGGGTGAATCCATGGCTACTTACAAAGTCCCCTGCATCCATTGCGGGGAGATGGTAGAGCGGGACGCCCACAACTGCCCCAAATGCGGCAGCCGCTCGCCCTTCGGTTACCATTGCCCGACCTGCCTGAAACCCATTGAGCGCGGCAATGCCGTATGTAGTGGCTGCGGCAGACCGCTGACCACCACTTGCCCCTATTGCGGCGGCGCGACTTTCGTAGGCGGCGAGCGCTGCGACGCTTGCGGGACTACGCTTCTGATACGGTGCGAAAGCAAGCGCTGCGGCGAGTTGCAGTTCTTTGAGAATACGAAATGCACCGTCTGCGGCAAGCCCATCAAAAAGGCGGCAAAACAAATCGAAGCTATCAAGAATGGAGGAAAATGAGCAATGCTTCAAGCATTCACACGCAATTATCAGGATAACAGCACCGAAGCGGGGTTTCAGTTCACCTTTTACTGCGACATCTGCAACGACGGTTTCAAGTCCAGCTTTATCGAAAGCGCGACCTACAAGAAAAAGGGGCTGCTGCGCGGCTTGGGACAGGGCGCGAGTATTCTCGGCAGCCTTGCCGGAGGGAAACTCAGCAATCTCGGCTACGGCGCGGACAGAGCTTCCAATGTTCTCGGCGAGCGGTTCGAGGGCAAAAGCCCCGAATGGCAGAAGGAGCATGAGCAAGCCTTTATGCGCTGCCAAAACGAGGCGAAGGAACACTTCCACCGCTGCCCCAACTGCAACAAGTACGTCTGCGACCATTGCTTCAACGAGGACGCCGGGCTTTGCACGGCTTGCGCGCCCCGGCAGGAGGTGTACGTCGCGCAGGCTCACGCCGCCGCCATGAAGCGCAACATTGACGAAAAAGGACAGACCGCCACGGTATGGCAGGGCGAAATCGAGAGCAAGACCACGATATGTCCCCAATGCGGCAAGCCGGCCGGGGCGGGAAAGTTCTGCAACAACTGCGGGGCGAGTATGGATTTGAAGCTCTGCCCCAAATGCGGCGCGAAGAACGCGCAAACCGTCCGCTTCTGCAACAACTGCGGCGAGAATCTGTCACAGGCCGCCGCGCCCAGCGGCAAATGCGCCGCCTGCGGGCAGGATAACCCGCCCGGAACCAAATTCTGCGGCGGTTGCGGGAACAAACTCAGTTGAAAATGGAAAATGGAAAGTGGAAAATGAAGGTGCGTTTGGCTTCGCCAACGATTCCAACCGTAATTTTCAATTTTCAATTATCAATTTTCCATTTGATAAGCGCAGTCCGTCGCTTACCACGGACAAAACTAAATCAAATTTTTAGGAGGACTTATCCATGAAAAAGACAATCACACTCGCGCTGGTATTCGTACTGGCACTTTCCCTGCTCACCGCTTGCGGTGGTGGCGACAACAGCAGCGGTTCGACCACCACACCGCCCGCGAACAGCAGCACGACCCCGCCCACTTCGCAGGGCGGCAACGACACCACGCCGAGCAACAACGGCGGCGAAACCACGGAATGGCCTAATGACGAGGTTGGTAATTTGGTTTCCAAACCAAGTTTTGACTACAAAGTAAAGCGGTATCTTGTGGGCGAGGGACGAAAAATCTTGACCGTTGAGTTTCCGGGCGCAACCAAAGAACAAATTCAGTCCTATTTTGAAACAATCCTTCAAGAAGTCGCAACAGCGTATCCCGACACGGGTTCTTTAAGACAAGACTGGAGCAGCGACAGCGTTTGTGGTGGTTCATTCAGCTTTGAAAACGAAACCGGAATGGAAACAATGGTTTCGTTGAAGTGGTATGCCGAGGATGACGCAGAATTGATGATTGAATGGGTATTGAAATAGCCAGAGCGAATAACAATGAGAAACCCCCGACCGTGCATCACAAGCACGGCCGGGGGGGGATTTTGCTTTTTCGGGATGCTACGAATGGCACGGGGAATTCTTATTGATCACTTTCTGTTCACCTGCTGAAAAAACAAGAAAGCCTTGATTCCGCAATTTCTTACGTATCAAGGCTTCCAGTGGTCGGAGTGTCGAGATTCGAACTCGAGGCCTCTTGGTCCCGAACCAAGCGCGATACCAAACTTCGCCACACCCCGGAAAATTGAGAACCTGCCTGCATAGGAGGAAAGGACGGCGTGAAAGCGCAAACAATCCAGCAGCCCAAATATTATGCAGCATTCCGCCTGATTTGTCAAGCTTTTTTTCCCGCCGGAAAACGCGCTGAAAAACCCCGTTTTTTTTCCGAGCTTCGCTATGTGAAATAACAAAAATAAGCTTGCCATATCCGCTTCTTCATGCTATAATGGCGGGGTTAAAAATGAAAAAGGGGGATTTTTGTCCATGGCGAAAATAGAGGATGCCACGCAGCTCTACGAAAGCGGACTGGTCACCTACACGCCCAGGGAACGCAACATGTATCTCACCGGCATGTTCGGGCAAAACATGATCTATAACGTGATTGTTGTGGTTCTTGGCGGCTATTACCTTTCCAACGTGCTTTATATCCCCGCTGCCACCGTCGGCATAATCTTGGCGCTGGCGCAGGTCTGGGATGCCTTCAACGACCCCATGATGGGGACGATTGTTGACAAAACCCGCAGCAAATGGGGCAAGTGCCGCCCCTATCTGATCTTTGTGCCGGCGGTCATCGGCGTGATTTCGGTTTTGAACTATCTCAACGGCAGCTATGACGGTTCGCAGCCCGCCAATTCGCCGCACAATCTTTACGTCGTCCTTTGGGCGGGCGCGGCATATATCCTTTGGGGCATGTGCTATACCGCGGGCGATATCCCGCTTTGGGGCATCGTGACGCTGATGACCGAAAACGAGAAGCACCGCCAGAAGCTCCAGATGCTTTCGCGCACCGTCGCCGCCGTGGCGGGCGGGATCGGCGCACTGGCGCTTCAGCCGGTTGCCATTGCGGTCGGGCAGGCGCTCAACGGCGCCGGTTTGATTGCGGATAAGCGCGCGGCGGAAAAAACCGGCTTCATCCTTGTCGGCAGCGCGTTCATCCTCATTGGCGTGGCAGCCTTCCAGATGACGGGGCTGTTTGCCCGGGAGCGCATCAAGCCTTCCGAGAAAAGCTACACGCTCAGGGAAAATTTTCAGCTGATGTGGCGCAACAAGCCCTTCCGGCAGGTTCTTCTTTCCGGCGTCCTTGCCGGTCCCAGGAACATCATGATGAATGTGGCGATGGTGATGGTCACCTATTATTACGCCAGCAAAAACCCGGCGCAGGCGGTGCTTTATCTGGCTCTGCTGGGCGGCGGGCTGTTCGGCGCACTGATGACCGCGCAGATCATGGTGCCCAGGCTTTCGCAGCGCTTTTCCAAAAAGACGCTCTATAATTTTGCAAACCTGGTGGGCGTGGTGCCGAGCCTGCTCCTTTTTGCGCTGTATATGAGCAATCCCGGCGGCATGACCAAGCCGCTTTATCTTGTGCTGACCATGCTGATTTTCGCCTTCAACGGCGTGGGGCTGGGCCTTTATATGGTGCTGCAGTCCAACATGATCGCGGACGCGGTGGATTACGAGGATTACACCAACCACGTCCGCCCCGACGGCGTGTTCTTTTCCGGGCAGACCTTCATCACGAAGATCGGCACGGCGATTTCTGTGGTGATCTTCGGGCTGCTCAAGGATTTTGTCGGCTTTTCCGATGTGAACGTCAAAGCGCTGGATAAGCTGATTGACACCGGCGTTGTCCCGCGTGAGGTGATGGGCGACGCAAGCTTTTCCTTCTCCTTTACGGAGGCGCTCAGCGGGGTGACCACCACAATCACAGGACCGCAGATTGAAAAATTCATGATGGTCATGTTCCTTGCCATCGCGGTGCCCCCCGCCGTCAGCGGCTTGCTCGCGGTGATCCCCACCTGGAAATACGCCCTTTCCAAGGAAAAGCTGGAAGAGATTGTTGCAGAGCTGCACAGCCGCCGCATAGCGGAGGGGGAGCTGACGGAATAGGCTGCGGATCAAATGGAATTCGGATATGGAATAAGGAGGAAATAAGCAAATGCCATTGGTTACAACGAAAGAAATGTTTGCGGGGGCTTACGGGGGCGGTTATGCCATCGGGGCGTTCAACGTCAACAACATGGAAATCATCCAGGGAATTGTGCAGGCGGGGCAAAAGCTGAACGCGCCGCTGATTTTGCAGGTTTCCAAGGGCGCCCGCGCCTACGCCAACCACACCTATCTGGTCAAGCTGGTGGAAGCTGCGGTGCTGGAAACCGGTCTGCCCATCGCGCTGCACCTGGATCACGGTCCGGATTTTGCCACCTGCAAAAGCTGCATTGACGGCGGCTTCACCTCCGTGATGATTGACGGTTCCCATCTGCCCTACGAGGAAAATGTTGCCGAAACCAAACGGGTGGTGGAATACGCCCACGCCCACGGCGTAACCGTGGAAGGCGAGCTGGGGCAGCTTGCGGGCGTTGAGGACGACGTGCAGGTTTCCGCAGAGGACGCCTCCTACACCAAGCCGGAGCAGGTGGAGGATTTTGTGGGGCGCACGGGGGTGGATTCCCTTGCCATCGCCATCGGCACCAGCCACGGCGCGTTCAAGTTCAAGCCCGGTCAAAAACCACGGCTTCGCTTTGACATCCTTGAGGAGGTTGCCAGGCGGCTGCCGGGCTTCCCCATTGTTTTGCACGGCGCAAGCTCCGTCGTGCCGGAATTTGTCGCCATAATCAACCAGTACGGCGGGGCGATGGACGACGCGGTCGGCATCCCGGAGGATATGCTGCGCGACGCCGCGCGGCGTGCGGTCTGCAAAATCAACATTGATTCCGACCTGCGCCTGGCCATGACCGCCGCCATTCGGAAATACCTTGCGGAAAATCCCGGTCATTTCGATCCGCGCCAGTATCTGGCTCCCGCCCGCGCGGCAATCCAAGGGATGGTGGAGCACAAGATTGAAGCCGTGCTTGGCTGCGGCGGAAAAGCGTAAGCGACTGCGCACTTTGTGGTACGCGGCGCGTGAGGCGCTTCCTCCCTTGGCGGGTTCGAAAATAACGCAGCCGCCGCTTTAGCGAAGTCAAATAAAAAAAGCCCGCCCCACAGCGCAGCGCGAGCCGCAGGGACGGGCTTTGTCGTTGTGCGCCCGGCATGGGCGCAATCTAACGGGTGAAAGTCCCGAACCCGCCCGGTAGTGGGAAGGGTATAGCTGAACACCAAGGGTG
>JAISQZ010000092.1 GCA_031273905.1 Oscillospiraceae bacterium
ACCGCCGGAACCGCCTTGCTCCAGTGCGCCGCGCCACGCCCGCGGAAAAGCCTCCCCGCCGCGCAAGCCTTCCAGGCAGCGCGGCAAAAAACGCGGCGGCTGTTCCTGGGCACAGACCTGGGTGAGCATCGCTTCCAGCGGTGCGCGGCTGAATTGCATCTGCGTGCGCAGGGTGCTGAGCATACGCAGCACCGCCTCCAGTTCCCGCACACGCAGCGTCAGGCCACGCGTCAGCCAAGCCCCGGTGAAGCCGCAGGCAAAAAAGAGAAGCCCCAAACCAATTGTTTTCAGCATCGCGGCAGCTCCCTTTCCCTCCGCCGCAGCGGCACAAGCTCCCGTATCGCGCAGGGTTTGGCGGCACCCTCCAACTGCACCAGCCAGTCAAAGGCCTCCATCGCCAGCAAACGGCGCGCCACCGGGCGGGCAAGCGCTTCCTCTGCGCTGCCGGCATGGAGGGAAGCGGCAAAGCTGACCCCCGCATGGAAGCCTTGCTCCAGCGCCGCCGCGTCCGCCTCGCCGCCCAGTTCGTCGCAAAGAATCATTTCCGGCGAAAGGGAGCGCAGGGCGAGCAGAATCCCCTCCTCCTTAGGGTAGCCGGTCAGCACATCCGTAGCCGCGCCCACATTGCAGCAGGGCAAGCCCTCGCGCACACCGGCGATTTCGCCGCGCTCGTCCACCGCCGCCACACGGACGACAGCGCCGCACAAGCCTGAGGAAAGCCGCAGGGCAAGATCGCGCAGAAGCGTGGTTTTTCCGCTGCCCGGCGCGCCTGCGATCAATACGGAGGGAAGCTGCCCGGCTGTGAAGAGCCGCTGGCAGAGCGCCGTCGCCGCTCCCGGCACTTCCCGCGCAATGCGTAAATTGACAGAGGAAACGTTCCGCACAGCGGTCACCCGCCCCCCCTGCACCACGGCCGTGCCGCAAATGCCCGCCCGGTGCCCGCCCGGCAAGGTCAAAAAGCCCCGGGCGATATCCTCGGCATAACTGTGGACGGAATAACCACAAAGGCTTTGCAGCGCCTGCGCCAGCGCCCCGGCATCCAGGCACAGGCATGGCGGCTGGTAGAGCGGCGCAAGTCCGCCCCGTTCACTGAAAAAGAGAGTTCCGGCGGCAGTGGTCAACGTCATGGGCGCCCCCGCGCGCAAGCGGATTTCCCGCGTTTGGGCACGCACCCCCTCCGGCACGGCGGCAAGCCGCTCGCGCAGAAAATGCGGCAAATGTGCGGCTGCCTGATCAAAGGGCTTTGCGCCCAGGTGCAGTTCCATGCTTTGCGGCTTCCTTTCGTTTTTGCTGGTCTTGTCCCATTGCTATGCGGGCGGCTGATGGGATATGCAAAACAAAAAAAGACTTGCTCCGCCTGCCCGAACCACCCCGCATTGCGCAGGCGGAGCAAAAATTATCCCGTAAATCCGCAAATCCATCCTGCGCAAGCAGCTCCTGGCAAGCAAATATAAGAGGGGGGCTTTGAAGCCCCCCCTATACTCTTTTTTTCGGATTTCATATGAGTGCTGCACGGTCGTGACGAAAAGAAGACTTTTCGTCACGGCTATATTACCAATCCATCCGCACTGAAATCACGCCGTCAATTTGGCGCAACCTGTGCAGCACACTTTCAAGGTGATCCCGCCCGGAAACGCCGATCCCCACAAAAATCGTCGCAGTGCCCTCCTCTTTTTGCGTGATCAGCGAAAGGGAGCTGATATCAATATGGTTGCCATAAAACCACTGCGCAATGAAGGCCGCCATGCCGGTGCGATCCACCGTATGGATCGTGAGCGCACCGACATATTCCGCCTTACGCGCAGCCGCCCAGCGTGCGCAAAGCCAGCGATCCGGCTCCGGGGAGGCACTTAGCTCCTTGGGCACATTGACGCAGCCAAGCTTATGGATTGTAAGACCGGAACCGCGCGTGATATACCCGACAATCTCATCCCCTGGCAAAGGGTGGCAGCATTGCGCGAATTTGATCAGACAATTGTCGATCCCCTCCACCACCACGCCTTTATCGCTGGTGATTTTTTTATATTCCGCCGGAAGCTCCTCCTGCTGTGCGCGAATGAGGCGTTGGTATTCCTCCCGCAGGCGGGGCAGATATTTTTGCATTGATACGCCGCCATAGCCAATTGCCGCATAAAAATCCTCAATCAGGGGAAAATTCTTGCGCTCAATCACCTTGAGCAGCAGTTCCTCAAGCTCCTTCGGCTCCAAACGGATAAAGGTGCGGCGCAGCTCGCGCTCCGCCTCCAAGCGCCCTTGGATGATGTTTTCTTCCCGGCGCTCCTTTTTAAACCAGGAACGGATTTTACTTTTTGCCTGGTTGGTCGCGGCAATCTTGAGCCAATCGCGGTTGGGCGCCTTATCCTCATCCGAGGAGGTCAGGATTTCGACGATGTCGCCGGTGTTAACCTTGCTTTCCAGCGAAGCGATGCGTCCGTTGATCTTTGCCCCCACCATCTTGTGCCCGATTTTCGTATGCACAGCGTAGGCAAAATCAACCACCGTCGCACCCTGCGGCAATTCAAACACACGCCCCTTGGGCGTGGAAACATAGACCTTTTCCGGCGGCGCAATGTCCGATTTGATGGATTGCACCAGTTCTTCCACGGAATCGGAATCCTGCGAGCTTTCCAGCAGCTTCTG
>JAISQZ010000101.1 GCA_031273905.1 Oscillospiraceae bacterium
GGAACCGCCGCTTTTTCCGCTGCCGGTGTCACATGCCGCAAGCAGCACGGCGGGGAACAGAAGACAGCACAGCAGTGCCGCAGCAAGCCTTTTGCGTATGATGAAGCGTTTCACAGTAAATCCTCCTTTGGCAGACGCGCCAGAGCCTTGGTGGGCAGATTCAAAATGGATGGCATGCGTAAGACCTTCTTTCTGTGCAAGTATTCTTGATCGGGAAACGCGCCTTGCGGAAATTATTTTGCTGCAACGGCATCCTCCGGTACAAACTCCACCGGAATCTCCTTTTTTCTGTGGTAATAGTGAAAGATGCGCAGAAAAATGGCAAAAGCAACGGAACCCGCAGAGTTGAGGACGATATCGCTCATGGTGTCCATCAACGCGTAACGCGCCTGCCAGTCGGCGGACATGTATTCCTTTGCGGGCTGGAAGATGGGGTGAACCTCGCCCGCATCAATCGCCATTTGCAGCGACCAATGCTGCGTGTCCCCGCCAAAAAACTGATCAAAGATAAATTCGAACAGCTCCCAGCCGGTACCGATGACGAAGCCCATACCCGCACAGGCAATGAGCAGAACGTTCATCGGTACGACGCTTTTATCCCGCTTTTGCATCGCGACGAACATTTCATAACCCAGCATCACGCAAAGCCCGCCGCCGAAAAAGTGAATGGTGGAATCCCACCAGTACTGGCTGTAATAAAAATTTACAAAAGCGCCCATGAAGCCCGTTGCCCAGGCAAACAGCACCGATATGTTTTGGAAATAGCAGGGGACGAAACGAAAAAGATTTTTATTCGGAAGGAACTGGAATATCTCCCACAGAAAGCAAACAGGCAGATAAACCAGCATCATTATCAGGAGCTTTACCGCGTCCACCTGCTCCGGCCTTGCAAGCAGGGTGGAAAACGCAGGTGCCTGATCATTCGGGAAAATGATCCACACGATGGTGCAGATCAGACCGTAAAGAAAACAAAGGCGAACAAGCCACCAAAGTATTTTTTGCCAAAGCTTCGGGATGGTGCGGATCCGCCGCCATGCGGCGGAAACACTGGGCTTGGTCATAGGGTTGCTCCTTTACTCGTTGTTTTGATTGTCGTCATTGCCATTGCTATCTTCGCTGTCATTATCGCCGCTGCCGCCGTCAGGCTGGCTGTCGCCATCAGGCTGGTTGTCGCCGTCGTTTGCTGGATTCCATGGGGGTTCAGGCGGATCCACCGGCAGCTTTTCAGGCGGCGCAGAGCTTTCTGCGGACGAATCCTTTTCAGGCGCTTCCTTCCTCTTGCCGCGCAGAAGGAAGAACATCAGAATTAGTGCCAGCAGGAATACAGCGCCCACAGCACTTAAAATGACCGCCCGGTTCGGATTATCGACCGCCCCGCCGAAATCATCCTCCGGTGGCACATTGCCGGGTGCTGTCGCAAGCACAGTGATCGTCTCGCCCTCCGGCGTGGTGACGGTCTCATAAAAATCCGGCAGGGTGCCGCGTGGGATATAGCCGGTGTAATAGTCGTCCGGATGCGCGGGATTGTATTCAAAGGGTGCGTTTGGGCGGCGGGTGGTTGTTTTTTTTGTGGTGGTGGTCACCGTTGTGGCGCTTGTCTTTTTTGAGGAACTTGCAGTTGACTTTTTAGCCGTCGTGGTTGTGGCCTCGCTTGGCGGGGGCGGATAAACCGTGACGCCAAACTCGTCCGTTTCCGTTATCCAGGCGGAGACGGTCGTAGTGGGTTTTGCAGTGCTTGTGTCGGCGCCGGTTGTGCCGCCCGTGCCGGCGGATGCGGTTGTGCCGGTGGATGCGGTTGTGCCGTTCACCATCTCATCCTCCGTCGTGGCGGCGGTTTCCGTTTCCGCCTGCGGGCTTGGCGACGGCTCGTCGTTTTGAGCGCCGATGAAAAAAGACGCCGCAAGCAGCAGGGCGGCAAAAAATGCGAAAAACGTTAAAATTTGACGGCGCACAATCGCTTCCCTCCTCCATTCATCCCTCTTATTATACCAGATTCTGCTGCCAATGCAAGAGGAAAAAATCTGCCGTTCTCTATTTTGGACTTGCTGCCGTTGTGGAGGCGGCTCCTAAAGCTCAAAGCTTGCAAATTCCTCATGGAGTCCCTCCTCCGTCTGCCGGGTGCCGGTGAGGGTGAAGCCGCCCTCGCGCAGAATGTCCGAAATGCGCTTGCCGGGGCTTTGGCAGACGATATTGAGCAGCTCCACAAAATCGCGGATCACTTCGCGCGGCGTGAGATGCGTGCTGGCGCCCACGCGCTCAAATTCCGCTTTGAAGAAGCCGACATATTCTTCCGGGGTGATATCGTTTGCGTAGCCGTATAACCCGGCGTGGAGGGCTGAAAGCTTTTCACAAAGCACGGTCAGCTCCTCATAGGTCAGCGGCTCAAGGCGGATGATGGGTGCGAGCAGGTCACGCACGCCGGGGGAGGAGAAGCGGCCCTCCGTCAGGCGGGAACGCAGCGCGTCGTAGCTGAATATGCCGCGCTCACTGTCCTCAAGGCACTGCGGCGTGGCGCACATCAGAACACCGATGTGCTTTGCCTTACCCTGGAGCGTGTCGTTATATATCGTCAGGATCTTTTCGTAGTTCATTTGCCTTGTGACGCGGTTGGGGATACGGTAGATGTTGACCAGTTCATCCGCCATGATCAGCATCCCGCGATAGCCCGCCTGCACAAAAAAGGCGGAATAAAGCTTAAGGAAGTCATACCAGTTTTCATCCGTGACGGTCAAATTGATGCCGAGCGCCTGGTGCGCTTGCGTTTTTGTGGCGTATTCCCCGCGGAACCAGCGCAGCACCTTGGATTTTTCCTCGTCGCTGCCGCTACGCAGAGCCTGCCAATAGCGGGCGATTGCCTGCCCAAAATCAAAGCCGTTGACCATGTCCTCCATCGCGTGGATTACCAAAAAAATCCGCCGGGTAACCTCGTTTTCAAAATCAGGGTCGCTCGGCGTGAGCTGCGTTTCCTGCATCGCCTTGCTTTGAATGGAGGAGATCCATTTTTCAAGGATCAGCCCCAGTGCGCCGCCGTCGGGCTTGGTGCGCGTGGACATGTTGCGGATAAGCTCCTTATAGGTTGCCAAGCCCTGCCCCTTTGCTCCGCTGAAGCGGCGCTCGGGCGAAAGGTCGGCATCGAGGACGACGAACTGCTTTTCCATCACATGGTTGCGGATGGTTTGCAGCAGGAAGCTTTTGCCGCTGCCGTAGCGGCCTACGATAAAGCGAAAGGCGGCGCCGCCCTCGGCGATGATCTCCACATCCTGCAACAGGGCGTTGATTTCCTGCGTGCGCCCAACGGTGATATATTCCAGCCCAATGCGCGGGACAACGCCGCCCTTGAGGGAATTGAGCACGGTGGCTGCAATCCGCTTTGGTACGCTTCGTTCCATATTGTTCTCCTTACCTGGTATTTTTCCATGCGGTGCGGTATTCTTCAAACAGGGCGGGCGGCGCGGCTGCCGCGTCAAAGAGGGTGTCGCCGATATATTCCAGCGCCAGCTCGTTGATTTCCTCCAGCAACAGCTCGTCCATATGCGGCGGAAGCCCGCTGGCACCGCACAGAAAATCCACCAGGCGCAGCTGTGCCTCGTCCATCGCGGCGCGTAGCGCCTTCCAGCTTTCCGCTTCCGAAGTGAAATTGTGCGGTTCCGGCGGTGAAAGGGCTGCTGCTTCTTGTGGCGGGGAAGGGCTTTCCTCCTGCGCTTCCTCCACAATCAGCTTTTCGGTGAGCTTCGCCGCTTCCGCACGGATCTGCGGCAGGCGGCTGAAATCGATTTTTATGGGCTTTGCCGGCTCCGCCGCACCGGCTCCGCGTTCCTCATTTGCCGGTCTGCCGTTTTTTCTTGCCCTTTGCTTGTGCTGCCTGGTGGGGTTGAGAAGCACTTGAAGGTCATGCGTTTGGGCAAAGGTCTCCACGGCGCGGTCAATTGCCCGGGCAAAGTCCGGCGCACAAAGCAGGCTTTGCAGTTTTGGGCTGTAAGCGCTTGCCCGAAAGAGCATTTGCCGGGGTTCGGCGGTGAGCTTATAAGGAAAACGCAGCGTTTGGCGCAGCCGGGCTTCCATGCGCTTGAGCAGGAAGCCTGCCAAGGCAGGGGCGCAAAGGCTCAGGCGCGGTCTGCGGCGGCAAAGCCAGTCTTTGCCGGTAAAAAAATATTCCGCGTCCTCCCCCAGCCAAACGGTGTGCGGTTCATGCGGTTTGCGCACGGCAAGCAGGCGGTCATCGTCGAAGGGAAAATGGGATTCCCGCAGCTTGCCCCGCAAAAGAACCGTCTGCCGGAAATCCACGCCCTGCTCCTCAAAAAATGCGGCGGCGGCGGCAAGCACTGTCTGGAAGCATGCGCGGAGCGGCGCATGACCCGCAGGAGAATAAAAGCGGCTGCCGCTGAGCTTATAGGTGGAAAAAGCTTCCCAAAGCGTGAGGGGATCGACCTCCTCTTCCCGGAACAGAAAATATTCCGGAAAGAAGCGTTCCGCGCGGTGGCGGCGCAGCAGATCCGTGAAGCTTTCCGCCGGGCGGTGGAGCAAATACCAGTCAACCAGAAATTGCGCGACGCGCTGGCGGCTTGTTTTGTCCAGCGGGACGGCGCAGCGCAGCACACGGCAGAGTTCCCCGAAAGGATCCCTTGTGCCGATACCGCTGAGGAGCTCGTAGCAATAGAGGATCACATAGACGGCGGGAACCGGAAATTCCTTGTCCTCGCGCAGCATGGTGCGGCAGCAGACATAGCTGTGCAGCTCGCTGAAGTCCAGCTGCGCAAAGGAGGGATAGAAGCGATGGTTGAAAACGACCGTTTCGGATGAATCCGTCAGGTCAGCCAAGAGCTTTGCCTGCTGGCGGAACTGACGCCGCTGTGCGGCGGCGGTGTGCCCGCCCGGCACCTCCTGTAGCTTTACAAAGGTGCGGAAAGGCTCCTCTGCAAGCCGTCCGGCGATTTCGCGCGCCTGCGCAACCAGGTAATCCGCAGAAAGCGTTCCGCCGGCGGCCATTGCGGCTTCGGCGCATTCTTCCACAATCTCCGCAAAGGAGGGATGCGTTGCGATGCGGTAAAGCGAAACGTTGTATTCTGTGCTGCGCAGCCAGCGCTCCAACAGCGCTTCCAGCGAGAGACCGCTTTTGGGATGACCGCAGTGTGCGCGCAGGTAGTCTTCGATCAGCCGGAAAATATATTCCGCCGCCAAGGATTTTTCCGGCTGCGTGTGATGTGATGAAGCGCACTGCCAGGCTCCGTTGGCGCAGCGGTAAACCTCGCTAGGCGAGATGAGGATGCTCCGCCTGCCCTCCGGCGGCGTGACGCGCACGAGCGCGTGTCGGAACGGTTCGTAGCGGACAAAGCGCTCTGGTTCAGGCAAAAGCGTACGGCGCAGACTGACGCCGTGCAGGGTGAACAGCGGCGCAAGGCTGCGCAGCGCGGCGCAGAAGGCGGTTTCCAGCACAGGCCGGTATTCCGGGTGTTCCCGCAGGAAGATGCTTTTGCGCAGAAGCGCACCGATCTGCGCGGCGGAAAGCTGCACAAAGTCCGCAGTGTTTGGCAGGGGCGGCAGGTTTTCATAACAAGCGGCAACACTATGCCGCCGTGCAAACTGCGCAAAGGCCTCAGGATAGCTGTTGCAAAGATAAAGATCCTTGAACCAGACGCAAAACAGCCGGTCAACCTCGCAAAAGCCGCGTGCGCTGCGCCAAAGCAGCGCAAAGTCCTCGGCGAGCGTTTCCGGATCCGGTTCGCCGGGCACGCCGATTCCGTTGAGCAATTCGAAGGCGTGCAGCAGCACGAAGGCGCGCGGCGCGGGCGCATATTGCCCCCGGCGGTATTTCGTGCGCCAAGTGAAGTAGCTGCGCAGCTGCGCGGTGGTCATTTCGGCATAGCAGGGGCAATCGCTGTGGCAGGCTGCGGGTTTGTGGTAATCGTCTTCAAAATCCGCCATATATTCCGCCTGGCGCAGGAATTGCTCTTTATCCTTGCCGCCGTAAAGCCGGGCGAACGGACTGCTCTCCGCCTTGATTTTCCGCATGGCGTGGATGCGCTGCTCGGGATCGCTGCTCTTTTCTTCAGGAATACCGGCATCCTCCCCTGCGGCAGGCGCCTGCGCAAGGGAGAAGATATTTTCCGTCAGCTCCCAAAAATCCAGAGCGGTTCCTCCTTTTGACGGATCAGGCAAGCTTTGCCTTAACCCGCTTGCTTAAGATGCTCAAATTGGCTGTTATAAAGCCGGGCGTAAAAGCCGTTTTGCGCTATGAGTTCCTCGTGGCTGCCCTGCTCCACAATATCGCCGTGATCCAGGCAGAGGATCAGATCCGCATTGCGGATGGTGGAAAGGCGGTGCGCAATGATGAAGCTGGTGCGTCCCTCCATCAGGTGATCCATCGCCTTTTGGATGAGGATTTCTGTGCGGGTATCCACAGAGCTGGTGGCTTCGTCCAGTATCAGGATGCGGTTATCCGCCAGCACGGCGCGGGCGATGGTGAGCAGTTGCTTTTGCCCCTGGGAAATATTGTTGGCTTCCTCGTTGATCTGAAATCGGTAACCCTCCGGCAGTGCGCGGATGAAGGAATGCGCCTGCGCCGCCTTTGCCGCCGCCTTCACCTGCTCATCCGTTGCGTCAAGCCTGCCATAGCGGATGTTATCGGCGATGCTGGCGTTGGTCAGCCAGGCATCCTGCAGCACCATACCCATCGCCTTGCGGATTTCCTGCCGGGGATAATCGGCGATGTTGTGCCCGTCAATCAGGATTTCACCCTGCGTCAGGTCGTGGAAGCGCATGAGCAGCTTGACCAGCGTCGTTTTGCCCGCCCCCGTGGGACCCACAATGGCAATCTTTTGCCCGGCGCGGATTTCCGCGTTAAAATCTTTGATGACGATTTCATCACTGTCCTCATAACCGAAGCGGACATGCGCAAAGCGCACATTGCCCTGCACGGGGGGCAGCGCCGCCGGGGCGGCGGTGCTTTCCTCCGCTTCCTCTAGGAATTCAAAGACACGCTCCGCCGCCGCCGCAGTTTGCTGGAAAATGTTCATGATCTGCGCCATCTGCATGAAGGGCTGGTTAAATTGCCGGATATACATGATGAATTCGGTAATCTTGCCGATATCTAGGCTGCCGCCCGCCACCAGCGCCGCGCCGTAGATGCAAACCACAACATAGTTCAGGTTGCCCAGGAACACGGTAATCGGCTGCATCACGCCGGAAAGAAACTGCGCCTTCCACGCGGCACGGTAGAGCTTTTTGTTCTCGTCGTCAAAGGCTTTGATCACCTGCGCTTCCGCGCCAAAGGCCTTGACCACCGTATGCCCGGCATAGGTTTCCTCCACTTGCCCGTTGACCGTGCCGAGCATCTGCTGCTGCCGGGTGAAATACTTCTGCGAGGCTTTGAGCACGAGCATCAGCATCCCCATGATTACCGGAATGACGCAGATCGCGGCAAGCGCCATGCGCCAACTGGCGGTGAACATCATTATGGTGATGCCAAGGATTGTGGTCACGGAGGTGATCATGGAGGAAACGCCCTGGTTCAGGCTCTGGTTGAGGGTATCCACATCGTTGGTGATGCGCGAAAGCACATCGCCGTGGCTGTTGCGGTTAAAATAAGCAACAGGAAGCCGGTTGACCTTTTGCAGCAGGGAGCTGCGTAGCTGATAGGCTACCTTTGTCGCGACGCCTGCCATCAGATAGCCCTGTAAAAATGAAAACAAGGCGCTGAGTCCGTAAAGCGCGATCAGCTTCGCCATCAAAACGCCGATGGCGGAAAAATCAATACCGCCGCCGGCGCCTGTGATTTTCCCCAGGATACCGTTGGCCAGCAGCGTTGTCGCGTCGCCGATCTGCCGTGGACCTAAGACGCCGAACACAGTGGAGGTCACGGCGAGGAGGAGCACGAGCACTAAAGTCGGGCGATAGGGTCGGAGGTAGCGCAGCAGCTTGCCGAACGCTCCCTTCGCATCCTTCGCTCTTTCACCGGACATGGCGGCTCCCGAACCAGGTCCAAAACCGCCGCGTCTTGCAATTCCGGGCTGCGCGGTGCGCGGCGTTTTTCTTTCCTCCGCCATTATTCCAGTTCCTCCTTTGAAAGCTGGCTTTCCGCGATCTCGCGGTAAACCGCACATTTTTCAAGCAGTTGCCGATGCGTGCCGACACCCACGGCGCGGCCTTCGTCAAGCACCACAATTTGTTCCGCGCCCATGATGGTGCTCACACGCTGCGCAACGATGAAGACTGTTGCCTCTGCGGTGCATTCCCGCAGCGCACGGCGCAGCGCGGCATCTGTTTTGAAATCCAGCGCGGAAAAGCTGTCGTCAAACACATAAATTTTTGGTTTGCGCGCCAGTGCCCGCGCGATGGAAAGCCGCTGCTTTTGCCCGCCGGAAACATTTGCGCCGCCCTGCGCGATGTGCGCCTGGAGACCTTCCGGGTTTTCGGAAACAAAGTCCTCCGCTTGGGCGACCGCAATCGCGCGGCGCACTGCCTCCTCAGCGGCATTTTCTTCATCGCCGTAGGCGACGTTGGATCGGATATCCCCGGTGAAAAGCACGGCCTGCTGCGGCACAAAGCCGATCGCCCGGCGCAGCTGTGCCTGCCTGAGCTGCCGGATATCCGTGCCGTTAAGCTTGATTGCGCCGCCCGTCACATCGTAAAAGCGTTCGAGCAAATTGACAAGGGTGCTTTTGCCGGAACCCGTCGCACCGATGAAGGCGGTGATTTTGCCGGGCAAGGCCGTGAAGGAAACATCGCTTAGCACATCCTCCTCCGCCTGCGCATAGCGGAAATGCACACGGTCAAATTCTACGGTAAGGCTGCCCGCCGGAAACGGCAGGGGTTTTTCCGCATCGTTGACCGTGACCTCGGTTTCAAGAACCTCCTTGATGCGCCGTGCCGAAACGGAGGCGCGCGGGAGCATCACGAACATCATTGCGACAAAGAGGAAGGAAAAGACAATATGCATTGCATATTGCACAAAGGCAAGCATATCGCCGATTTGCAGGGTGGAGGCTTCAATCTTTTTGCCGCCGAACCAGATGATCATCATGCTCATCCCGTTCATCAGCAGCATCAGCAGGGGCATCAGCGTTGCCATGGAGCGGTAAACGAAGCGTTCGGTTTTTGCAAGTTCCCTAGCGGCGGAATCGAAACGGTCTTCCTCATGCGCTTCGTTGCCGAAGGCGCGGATAACCATCAGCCCCGTCAGATTTTCGCGGCTGACGAGGTTGAGCTTATCAATCAGCGCTTGCAGGCGCTTAAATTTGGGCATGACCACTTGCAGCACCACCAGCAGCGTGGCGA
>JAISQZ010000130.1 GCA_031273905.1 Oscillospiraceae bacterium
TCATAGGCGCCAGCATTGATGAAGCGAAGGGGATCAGGTCGCGCAGCAAGCCGTTGATTGTATTGCGCAGCATATGGTAAGTGCCATTGCCCTGTGTGTCATACAAATCCAGCTCTAAATTAAGCTCCACACCGGGAATCAGGTCTTTGAGCATGGGGCCTAGCAGGCTGTCGATCAAGCTGCTGACCATTCCGTCCAGGCTGTAAGTCGCCCAGTTGGTGTTGGAAAAATCCTGTTCAGGGAACAAGCCCGGAACCAAGCTGGGCAGCAACATGCCTTTGAGATAACCGGCAAAGTCATATTGCAAATCCGCTAACATTTTCCCGACATCTGGCATCGCGACAATTGCGCCAACTGTACCTGCGGTACCTGCAGAAGTGTATTTCGTGCCGCTGGCAGCATTCGTATATGGGGTGTATCCTAAAATGGCAGGAAGGCATCCAAAATTGAACGCCGTGCCGTCCTTGTGGCTGCCCGCCAGCTTTCCGAGCGTCGCCGCGTTATCCTTCAGGAATTTAAACAGGTTTTTCAGCACCGTGATGTCGTTATCGCGGTACCCGCTGTTGCCGTAGCCTGTGCCATCCGGATTGCTGAAATAACCATAGGCATTGTCGCCCCTGCGGCTCTGGTAATAGGTATTGATATCCTCCAGCGCCCTGCAGTTCTGCTCAAGGGCACCAAGATCGCCCACCCCGCCCATGGTGTCGATTAGACCACCAATGGCAGTACTCTTGTTCACAAAATCATGCAGGAACTTTGGCACTGTGCGCGCTAGGTCATCCAAGCTGTTCAGGTTCAACTCAAATGTAATGATAATGTCATTTGAAATGTTGATCCCCAGCCCCGCAAGCACCTCGTTGAGCATATCGACGAGCATGGTGGCGCTTTGCCCGACCGTCATGATGGGCGTACCCTTTTGGTAGTTGCTTGGCGTGCCGTAATCCCACCAAGCGCTTGCGCCGACGCCCGTCATCGTCAGCAGCACCAAGACGGCAAGGAAAAAGCTGAGAATCCTTTTTGGTTGACTGTGCTTCATAATACTTCCACCTCCATGAAATACGAACCCGCGCCCTTCCCGGCGAATTACTTACCCAAACCCCAAACAAACCGATTGCTCCGCAGCACGGCGCATTGCGTGAAAGGATAGACTACCCCTACTCCGCGCCTAGTCTGCAGTGTCATTATACTCCCCGCCGGGCAGCGCTGTCAATCCGCAATTTCACCAAAGTTTTTTCCACATTTTTAGTGATGCGTACAAAATTTTCAGCAAACGAGCCGCGCTCCCCTCTCATCTCCCCAGCACCGCAAGATCAAAGGGCGTGCGCTGATAGACAAAGAAATTAAGCCAGTTGGAAAACAACAGGCTCGCGGCGCTGCGCCAGCAGAGCTTGGGCGTGCGCAGGGGATCATCCTCGGGAAAATAATGATAGGGCACCGCGCTGTCCAGACCCCTTTCAATATCACGGAAATATTCCCTGGCCAGCGTTTCACGGTCGTATTCCGAATGCCCGGTGGCAAACACGTTGCGGTTGCTGGAATCACAGACGAGGTGCACCCCGGCAAGGGCGGAAACCCCCAGAAGGTGCAGCGCCGGGTTCGCCTCCACCTCCTGCCGCAGAACCGTGGTGTAGCGCGAATGCGGGGCAAGATATTCATCGTCCAGCCCGCGCACCAGGGGATGACCGGCATCCAGCAAACGGTGGGAATAGATGCCGGAAAGCTTGCGTTCCAGCGGATATTTTTGGATGCCGTGGTGGTAGTAAAGCCCCGCCTGCGCACCCCAGCAGATGTGAAAGGTGGAATAAACGTGGGTTTTGCTCCATTCGAAGATGGCACAAAGCTCCTCCCAATAATCCACCCGCTCAAAGGGCAGTTGCTCCACCGGTGCGCCGGTGATGATCATGCCGTCAAATTTTTCGCCCCTGACCTCCTCAAAGCAGCGGTAAAACGTGAGCAGATGCTCCGCTGAGGTATTCTTGGAAACATGCGAAACCACCTGGAGCAGCTCCACATCCACCTGGATGGGGGAATAGCTCAGAAGGCGCAGCAGTTGGGTTTCGGTTTCGATCTTGGTGGGCATCAGATTGAGGATGAGAATGCGCAGCGGGCGGATATCCTGGTGCATGGCGCGTTCCCGGCTCATCACAAAAATATTTTCCATTTCCAGTATGCTGCGCGCGGGCAGCATTTCGTCAATCCGGATCGGCATAACAGGAACGCTCCTTTCAAAGCAAAATGATCACTGCCGCATTTTTGGGCTGTGTAGACAGCCCCTAGTATACCATAGCAATCCTATCGAAGCAAGTAAAATATTTAACGCGGCACGCGGCTCAGAGGCCGTCAAATTTCTTGCGAAAAAAATCTGTGACTTCACGAAAAAAAGCGGGACGGCAGAAAAGAAAACGCAAAAGAGAGACCAAAAGGAACCCTCTTTTGCGCAATCAAAAAACCTGTATTTAGGATAAAATGACGGATTTTGCGAGAGATTTTGCGCATCAAGGCACCGGAATAAATGCCCCGCTGCGACCGCGCACAAGCGCCGGGTGACAGGAATCCTCTGCCCTTCCCACGCGCAAAAAGCTGCCTACCTTCTAAAAATCTGCACCGCGTTGTGTATGTTCTCGACCACCGCAGCGTCGTGCGCACCGGCATATTCGCCGTCAAGCGTCCACGGCACCATGTCCTCAAACTCAAATTCCGCGCGGCTGGTGTGCAATAGCTGGATTTCCTCCCCGCGGAACTGCCGCAGCAGGATCTCCTTGATCCGCTTTGCCCATTCTGCGGCATTCTTGGGATATTTTACCAGCAGCAGCTCAAATTTGCCATCGTTGAGTCCCACATCCCTGCGGTTGAGCTTGACCACGCCCGCGATAGAGGTGGAATTGCTCACGGAGCAAAAAACGTACTCCCCCTGCGCCTCAAAGCCCTCCGCCGTTTTGACGCGCAGCGGGATCGGGTGGATATCCTTCACCGCTTTGGTCGCCTGCACAAGATATGCCGTGTGCCCCAAGCGATTTTTGAGCTTTTGCGGGGTGTCGTAGGAGGTTTCGGTGAACGCGCCGAAGGAGGCGGTATAAGCAAAATACGCGCCGCCGTTAAGGCAGCCAACATCGTTCCAAAGCGGCTGCCCGTTGAGGATGATATCAATGGCTTCCCTGTTATCCGTCGGTATGCCAAGGGTCTTGGCAAGGTCGTTGGTGGAACCGGCGGGGATATAGCCCAGCAGAGGCGGGCGCTCCAAGAGCATCACGCCACTGACGGTTTCGTTGAAGGTGCCGTCCCCGCCCCTGCAAACGATTACATCAAATTCATCGCCCTTGCGGCGCACGATCTCCGTCGCGTCGCCCCGGCAGCGGGTGGTATAGACGGTCGTCTCCACCCCGCTGGCGTTGAACAGCGCGGTGATGTTGAGCAAATGCGGCTTTGCCGTGCGCTGCCCCGATACGGGATTGAGCACCACAAGCGCGCGCCTGCCGTCAAGGTTGTTGGTCATCGGGTCTGTCCTCCGTGAATTGGCTTTTTTGTCGATTCCCGTCAAAAGCATAACACAACCGGTTACGAAATGTCAAATAATTCTTTGCTGCGGGTTTTTCCCATCGGCGGGGAATGATAAGGTGAAACACGAGCGAAACACAGAAAGGAGTTCTTTTTTATGGGAAAGAAAAAACGCGCCGCAACTCTTTCCGCGCAGAAAACCTCCCCTGCCAGCCAACCGGACCGCCGTGAGCCGCAAAGCCGTGCGGCGATCCAGAATGATTCAAACGTCGCCCGCGCAAAACACTGGGTGGACGAGAACAAAAAATAAAGCCAATCCCCTTCTTCAGGCGACGAATTGCCCACAGGACGGCAAAGCGCCCGCCTCCCCTGCGGGAAATCCGGCGTCCGCCCGAACGGAATCTAACGGAAAAATCCCTCAAAGCCGCCGCGGCGATGGTTTTCCGTCGCCTGGCGGGTGTAGTTGACCAGGATAATATCATCCCCGATCACCTCAATATCGTTCCAGGCAACAAAGCATTCCTCGCGGGAAAACAAACCAATCATGCGCGGTCGCCCCACCACCACCAGCGCCAGCACACAGCCGGTGCAGGTATCAATCTGCGCGTCACAAACATTCCCAAGCCGCGCACCGGTCTTTTTATTGATCACGTCCTTGTTGCGCAGCTCCGTGATACAGCAGTGCATCAAAACACCCCATTCAGGTTTAGAATCAGCAAAAGCCGAAGAGCTTATGCCAATGCCATTCCTATGCGGGCGGATGCCGGAATAGACTAGCCCTCCCGCACCGGACCGATGCGGAAAACCTTGACGCTGTGCGGCGCCACCGTGCACTGCAGCTCGTCACCGACGGTTTCCTCCCGCTTGCTCCAAAGCTCCTTGGCACGATAGGCGCAGGCAAAGGGCAAGCGCACAAAATCCTTGGAAACCACCGTGTTCATCCGCAGGCTGAACTCCCGTGATTCCGAGGCCTTGTTGAAAAAGCACAGCGCCACGTCGCCGTTTGCCAAGGGCTTGAGCAGCGTATCCTGCAGCAGGTTGCTGGAAATCCGGCGGCACTGCACACCCAGCGGATCTTGATCGATCGCAATCAAATCCTTGTTCATCACAATCTGATAGGTGGAATTCGCGGTATCCGGGCTGCCGTCCGGGCGCAAAAAAGTGCGCAGGTCACTGCCCAAGATCAGCGGCGCCGCCATCATGCACCACAGGGAAAAATGCGCCTTGTTTTCTTCAAAATTGAGTGCGCCGTTGCCGACCTCCAGCATATCCGGATCGTTCCAGCCGCCGGGTCCCGCGTGGTCGAAAAGGCGCACATTGACTTCATATATGCCCAGAATCGAAGCCCAAAACGGCTTGATATCCAGTGTGGTGCGCCACAGATTGCCCGCCTGCCTGCCCCACTGCCAGGGAAGATGGAAGCCCCATTCGCAGATAGAATAGACGATCGGTTTTTCCGGCAACCCGGAAGCCCGGGCATAATCCCCGGATGCCTTTTTCAGCTCCAGCCCCATTTTCGTATACTGATAGGCGGCGGAATCGAAACGGGACGCAACGGGGTTGAAGATCCGGATGCTGTTTTGCCCCTTGCGCAGCCTCACCAGCAGTTGGTGCCGCCCCTCCTTCGTCATTGCCCAAGTAGGCGGAACCACGGTGTCCGCAGCAACCGCGCCGTTGACTTCAATCACGGCAAACTTTTTGGAATGGCTCTTTTTACGGATGCACAGGGTGAGTGCGTAGTCGCCTTCCTCCTCGGCATAAACGCGCGGAAAGCAAACCGCCCCGCCGGCATAGGAAAGCCCGGCGATATAGCGCCCGGATTCCATGCGCTCATCCTCCACCACTGCCGCGCCGCCCTCCAGCTCGGCGTCGTCCGAGCCGTAATAACGCTCCGCCCCGGAGCCAAGTGCGCTCACGGCAATTTTTTCAATGCAGGGCGCACGCATGGGAACCGCCTCGTTGTGGCAAAAATCGTATTTGACATATTCCACGCCCCATTCCGCAAAGGTGCGTGCGTCCACGGACTCCCTCCCAAGGCTTGCGGGAAGATCCTCGCAGGTCAAGCTGCCGTTGGAGGAATAGATCCCCAGCTTCAAGCCCATGGCGTTGACCCGCCGCGCAAGCGCGGGAATGCCACTCGGGAAGGTGACGTGATCCGCCTGTAGCCTGCCGTTGGCGTCGCGCTGGGAGGATTGCCAGCAGTCATCAATGTTGACAAACTGATAACCGGCCTCCCGCAGCCCGGATTTTTCCATCGCCTGCGCAATTTCCAGCACCAGCGCTTCGCTGATGCGGTTGCGGAAGGCATTCCAGCTCGACCAACCCATGGGCGGCGTTTGGGCGGTGCCATTGGCGTAATCCCCTTCCTGGGCGAGGTTGAGCTTGCAAAGCTGCGTAAGCTGCTTGCTTTTGACGGGCAATTCCTCAATACGCCGATCCCGCGCGGCTTTGCCCAGGGTCTTGCCCAGGTAATAAGCGCCCGCAACGGTTCCAATCCCCGTCAATATCTTTCCGATCGCCATATGCGCCCTCCTTTAACTGCTCTTTTATCATTATATACCCTTTTGCCCAAAAAGAAAAGCCGCAGAAAAAATTTTACATTTCAGACGCTTTGCGCAGCGCATCTTTGATTTTTTACGACCTCCCCGTTTCCTCCCCAAACAATCTCCGGCGGTACATCACGGCGAGGGCTGCCGCCGCTAGGCAAAGGCTAAGCGCCGCGCCTGCCAGCAGCAGCACCGCGCGCAGTGGGCGAGGTCGCAACGGCGGTCCTGCCGCAACTGCGGGCACAGCACGGCGCAGATACCCCGGAACGTTTTCCTGCGGCGGCAGCACGGTGAAAGCAAAGGCACGGCTTTCTGATGCCGGCACGGCACCCTCCACAGTATAGATCACCCTGAGCGTGAGCAGACGGCGCTCGCGCGGCAACAGCGCCTCATAGCGCAGCCTTGCCGTTTGACCGGGCTGCAGCACGATGGGATTAAAAAAGCTGACGGAAAAATCCATGCCCTCCGCTTCCACGGCAAGCAAGCTGATCCCGCGCTGGGAAAGGTTCGTCAGCAGCAGCGCATCATCCTTTTCGGTCAAATAGCCGCTGACGCTGCCGGAAAAACGCGCCTCCACCTCGTCCGAAGGGTTGCAGGAGTCACGAAACTGCGGGTATTCCGGATCGGAATAAATATCACTGATCTCGTCGGTGAACAGCCATTTGCAGTAGAGTGCGCGGGCATAGGAATCCCAAGCCGCCTGCCCGTGATACTGCCCGCGGAAAAACCAAGTGTGTTCCGGTAAAAAGCAGGTGGAGGCATCCACGCCCCAGTCCGGCGAAACGTGGCGGTGACCGCCGTCGGCACAGAAGGTTCGCGCACCTGCGTAGCCCGCCGGATAGCTTTCGCCGACCGGCTTTGACGCCGCGCCGCTGGAAGAGAAAATATCCACCACATAATCGGAATTTTGCGGCGTACCGCTGGCAAGCGGCAAACCGCTGCCGCACAGAAGCATAATCTTTACGCCCTGGCGCTGCATCCGCCGCAGAGTTTCCGGAACGGCCGGCATCATGCGGTAATGGATTTCATCGCTCTTTGCAATCAGCGCGGCATTCTTTACGGGATCCAAGTATTTCTTCTTCAGCGCCTCATATTGCCCCGTCGGCACTATATCCCAAAAGCTGCCGAAGCGCAGCGCCAGCGGCTGGATATATTCCCGCAAAAATTTGACCAC
The DNA here is from genome assembly GCA_031273905.1 of Oscillospiraceae bacterium. Lineage (GTDB taxonomy): Bacteria > Bacillota > Clostridia > Oscillospirales > Acutalibacteraceae > WRMQ01. Next base: position 7,216 of record JAISQZ010000130.1, read on the forward strand.
CACCTCGTTGAGCAGCGAAAGCTCCACTCCCTCAAGCTGTTTGATGAAGCTCAGCTCCAGTTCGCCGTAAACCGCCGCAAAATCCAGAATCGTGGCGGGGTCAAAGGCAAAATCCTCGTTGAGCAGCAGCTCGCCTGCCAAGGCGGAACCGAGGATCGCCGGCGCATGCAGCACCGCGCGGTCCACATCGCCCTTATCGCCGAAGTAATGGAAATACGCGGCTGCAAGCTGCCCGCCGTAGCTGATGCCAAAAAGGTGAACCTTGCTGCTGCCGGAATCCGCCTTCACCTCCTGGATGAAGGCATCCAGCTCGGCGGCGTTTTCCGCCTGCCCCACGCGCCAATCATTGGCAAACAGATAGACACGCTCCGCCGGGATATAGTCCAAAAAGCTGTTGGTGATCGGGCGCTGGTTGTTAAAGCGCTCTTCGCCGCGCAGCAGCAGACCATCCCAGCGCGCTTGCCCCGCGCCCTGCGGATAGGGCGTGATATTATATTTTGAGCTGCCGTCCTCATTCATTTCCAGCATGGAAAAAAGCTTGCTGTAGCTTTCTCCCGCATGGCGCACCACCTCGTCCACATTGCCCTTTTTGGCGACCAGAAGCTTGGGCAGCACGTCCAGCAAGCCCGCCGCGATCGTCTTGGTGGTATCGCCGTTGAAGGGAATGTTCCATATTTGCCGCTCGGTGGGCAGCCCGTAATCCAAAAACAATTGCGGCCCGCTGTAGCCCGGCAAAAGGATTACCGGCGTCTGATCGTCCGCCCCCTGCGTCTGCGTTTGCGCGAAGGCGGGTGCCAACGAAGCTGCGCCAAGCACTGCCGCGAACAGCAGGCATACGCAGCGGCGGATACTTTTTTTGAAAAAGAAAATATTGCTCACAAAAAATATGTCTCCAATTCTTCCAGCGCCTCCTTGGAGGGCGCCTCCATCCCCCTGTGGTCATACGCCAGCCCCAAAGCTTCACGTTTGCCTGAACCCAAACCGTGATAGGGCAGCAGTTCCACCTTTTCCACGGCGGACAGCCCGCGCGTCAGCGCGGCGGCGAGCTGCATGCTTGCGGCATTGTCGTTGACACCGGGGATCACCGGGATGCGCACCCAGATCGGTGTCTTCCCCTCCCCCAGCCGGCGCAAATTCGCAAGAATCCGCTCGTTCCCAACGCCGGTAACCTCTTTGTGCCTTGTGGAATCCATACATTTCAGATCAAACAGAATCAGGCTGACAAAGGGCAGCAGGGCTTCATAGGCGGCATATTCCACATTGCCCGCCGTATCCAGCGCGGTGTGTATCTGCTCTTCGTGCGCGGTTCGCAGCAACGCCGCCGTAAATTCCGGCTGGAGCATCGGTTCCCCGCCGGAAACCGTCATCCCGCCACCGGAATTCCGATAAAACGCCGCATCCGCGCGGACGGTTTTCATCACATCCGCCACGCCGCGCGTTTTTCCGCTCAGCGTCAGCGCCCCCGCAAAGCAACGCCTGGCGCAAACGCCGCAAACCGTGCATTTTTCCCGGTCGATCAAATGCTTCCCCGCTCCGTCCGTGCTGTGGCAGCCCAACGGACAAAGCGCAAAGCATTTCCCGCAGCCGATGCACTTGTTTGGATAAAACATCAGATCCTGCCCTGCGCGGTAGGATTCCGGGTTGTGGCACCAAAAACAGCGCAAATTGCAGCCCTTGAGGAACACTGTTGTGCGGATACCCGGGCCGTCATGAACGCAATAGCGCTGGATATCGAACACCATGCCCTGCGGTTCTTTGGACGCCTGCATGAACCGAAACTCCTTCCGGGGCGCGTTGACACAAACGATCGCACCGCCCGTCTTCCGGCGCGTTTTGCGCCGTACTGCGTAAAAATTTTCGTAATACTACGCCGGTAATAGCCTTTGCAGGCATATTCAGTTCTGAATAATCCGCTCCACCACCAGCTTGCGGAAATCCTTGGAAAGTGTGGAAAAATACACCGAAAAGCCGGTGATGCGCACCACAAGATCCGGGTATTTTTCAGGATGCTCATAGGCATCAAGCAGCTTGGCGCCATCAATGATATTGATATTGACCAGCGATCCGCCCAGGTCGTTGCAATAGGTGAGCAGCCAGGCCATAATATTGCTGACGCCCTCCTCGCCCTTGGCAAGCACGGGATCAATTTCCAACTGGATGGGTGCGGTGTTGCCCCAGCGCGGCTGCACGGCGGCAACGGCGACGCCCATAGCGGTCAGCGCACCGGATTCGCGGAAGCCAGGCTCCGGGTTCGCGCCGTGGGTCACCGGCGTACCCGCCTTGCGTCCGTTGGGCGTCGCCATCACAGCGTTGCCCATGCCGATGGTGTTTGCCCAGGAAAACAGACCGGGAATCGTGTTAAAGCCCTTGGGTGTTGGGCTCTTCTTTGTGTGATAGGTCAGACGGTTGACAATTTCAACGGCGTATTCATCCGCTCGGGTACCGCCGAAACCATAGCGGGGTGTGGATTTCATGTAAAGGCGCATATCCTCGCGCCCCTCCCAATCCTCCTTCAGCGCGTCGAAAAGATCCTGCCAATTCATCACGCCCTCCTCCTCCACGGCACGTTCCATGGAAGCAAGGGAATCCGCCACCGTGCCCAGGGCAACAAAATCAATGCAGAAATTGTAATTATCCACGCCGCCGTGGGAGACATCCAGTGCGCGCTCAATCGGGCCGTGGCACATGAAGTTCAGCGCCATCTCTGGGCGCATATGATGCGCAAGCTCGTAGTGGAAATCCACGGATTCCTTGATGACATCAATCGCTATTTCCAGATGCTTATCAAACAAGCGCCACATGCGGTCAACGCTCGGATCCTCTTCCTCCATCAGCTCCAGCGTCGCATGCTCGAAAACCTTCGCCATGTTGATTTTGACCACATCGTTGAGGGTATATTCCGTGCCGGGCAGGGCGCACCAGTTGCAGCCGACCTTGAAGCGCTGGCGGGCGGTTTCAATGCTGTAACCATTCCGCATGAAGCCTTCCACCATGCAGCGGTCACCGATATACGCAGGATTGCCGCACTTATCCTCAAAGAGATATTCCACGCTCTTGCGCAGGAAATCACGGTCAATGCCCTCGTGCACGCGCAGGCAAAGCGCGGTGGGGATCTTTAGCCAGTGCGCCGCTTCAATCGCCAGCCAGGAAAGCCGATTCGTGCGATCCGTGCCATCGGGCCACACGCCGCCGATCTCGTAATATTGCGTATCC
>JAISQZ010000159.1 GCA_031273905.1 Oscillospiraceae bacterium
CCGCATCAAATAAACCTTTGTAACCGCGACGGCAAGCCCGCCACAAACTCATGCCATGAAAAGCCGTACATCTCCATCTTTGCCATTGATGAGGGCAAAGAGGAATACTCGATTTTTCCTTGTTCTTTTGGGCTTTCCTTATTGATGCTCATAACGCATTCGTCTCCTTCTCGTTTTTCAAGTGCCGCTCCAGCTTCTCAAACTTGCGCGCAATCTGCTCATGCAACCGCTCATCGCTGATACCGGACACCAAACGCATCTGCGCCAGCATCATCTCTACATCTGCCATCTCGTCAATGACATTTTCAAGCGATTCTGGCTTTGGTGTGCGATTGATGTGCTTGGTCAGAGCGACAATGAGCTCCGCGCATTCTTCTACGGTTTGTCCTGCCTGTGCGTTCACGCCCCAGCGGTCGAGAGCCGTCTGCATGACGGCAATTTGATGTTTGGTGAATCGAATGGTCATTAGGATGCTCCCTCTTCCGCACTTTTATGTCCACAGCGAAGTGATGAACATTGGGCTTGTGTCACCTGATTTTTGAAAACCACAAGCTTCATAAAATTGCAGTTCGGCAAAGCCAGAAGATAAATCCGCCGACGGCAATTGCAAAAACACGCAGGATACCGTTCAGCCAGAAGAGCGACGCCAAGGCTCCGATGGCTATGCCCTGTGCCGTGGAAGATGCGCAAGCCGTTGCGGAGGATACGCTCTGCCCGAGTTCCACCAAAGCAAAGCTAATTTTTGCTTTGTCGGCTTTATCATCCACGTTGTTGATGGCGAACAGCGTCTTGCCGTCTGCGGAAAAGGAAAAGCTGTTGCTGTAGGCATAGCCCTTGCCATCAGTATAGGGCAGCGGATGCGGCACCGCCACCCAGGAATTTCCATAATCATGGCTGATGAAATAGTCGGTGCCGGTTTGGCTCTTTCCCCGTCCCATAAACGTAGCGCTAACGATCAGCGTGCCTTTGTCCGACCCGGCGGGTGTCCATCCGCAATACGAAGCCGAGCCCAGCGCTTTGCCGCCGTTCGTTTTCAGCTTTGTGCCGATCGAATTTACGTCGCCCCAGTTCAGACCGTCGTCGGAGGTTTTGTAATGAATGGGGTTTCCGTCGATTCCAACGACCTCATACGTCATGAAATAGCTGCCGTTTCCCATTTTTGTAAGCACCGGCATACCCGGGCGATGCTCCGGATTGTCACTCGCGACCACATCGACGGCGTTGCCCCAATGAAGACCGTCCTCCGAACGCTTGCACACGATCTTCTGGCTGTGCTTTTCCGCCTGTGTCTCGTCCGAATAGTAGCAGATCAGCTGCTCTTTCTCGTCGAGCATCAGAAACGGTTCATATATACCGTTTTTCAGCCCGCCGCCGGTTGCGACCGTCGCAATCTTTTCCCACGTATTTCCGGCATCCTCGCTCTTATACAGCGAGATGGCGGTTTTTTTCACATGGGCCGGGTCAATGGAAATGCCGGCGCAGAGAATGGTTCCTTTTTTAAGTCCACCAACATCCTGCGGCAGCTCATATAGGTTGGGATTCCATTCGGAATTCAGCCCGATTTCGGTTTCCCGAATTTCGGCGATCCGCTTCCACGTTTTCCCCATATCCTCGCTGCTGTAGATCGGGTAAGCCGGAGCCGACTGCACCAAACCGGCGTTCCCTTCTTCAAATGTTGCCAGTAGGATGCCGTTTTTTCCTGCGGCGAATTCTTCAGCTGAATCACACGCCCGTACTGCACGCCGACACCCCACCAGTTATCCTCCGAAAAAGCGATGTCACTGCGGTATTTCACATTGAAGGTTTCCTGCGCAGCGGCACATACCGCCAAGCCGACACACAGCGTGACAATCAGTGCGCAGAAACAGAGAGTGACAGCCATTGTTTTGACCTTTTTCATCTTGGGCAACCTCTTTTCCTTCCGCTTCGGGAGCTGTTGTTGTTGACTGACCGGTTTGTCAAGACGCAAAATCAGATTTTCTCAAGCGGGCTTTGTTGGTGCCCCGCCCGGCGCAGCGCTCTCCTCCGGCTGCGCCTGGGGGCGCGTCGCCGTCGGGCGATGCCGGGCTATTTTGCAGCACTGGGGGGAGATTATAGCCAAAATTTGCTCAAAAACAGAGCGATTCGGGTAGTGCTAACACGCCCTAATTCCCCCGCTCAAGGCGTGCCTGGCGGATGTCGCTGCCAAAAAAGCGCAGGGTCTGGTAATTGCCGATGATGCGTGAGGTGACGCGCTCGCTGTATTTTTCCTCGCGCTGGCGCGCGTCCAGGTTGGTGTTGATGATGGTGGGCAGGGCGCGGTTGAGCCGCGTGTTGAGTAAGTTATAAAGCGCGGAAACAGTGAAGCTGGTTGAAAATTCCGCGCCGAGGTCGTCAAGGATCAGCAAGTCGCATTCCAGCAGCGCCTGCTCCGCTTCGCCGGTGTTTTCGCCGAAGCGGGCGAAGCGCTCGCGCTCCAGGCGGCTGAACAGATTTTGCGCGGAGCCGTAGATCACGCCAAAGCCCTTGGCAAGCACCTGTTGCGCAATCGCGAGGGAAAGGTGCGTTTTGCCCAGACCCGT
>JAISQZ010000240.1 GCA_031273905.1 Oscillospiraceae bacterium
GTGTGCTCATGAGCGAAATGGAGCAATACCATCTGCTGTTCATTGAGGAACCGGTGCTCACCGAAAACGAGGAGGCCTTTGTGGAGCTGCGCCGCCATTGCGCCACGCCGATTGCCACGGGCGAACGCAATTACACCCGATGGGGCTTCAAAAACCTGATCACCCAAGGCGGCGTGGATATCGTCCAGCCGGATTTAAGCCACGCCGGCGGCATTTTGGAGGTCAAAAAAATCGCCGCCATGGCCGAAGCCTATGACGTTTCGGTCGCCCCGCACTGCCCGCTAGGGCCGATTGCGCTGGCGGCGTGCCTGCAGCTGGATTTTTGCACGGGCAACGCCTTCATCCAGGAACAGAGCCTGCACCTGCATTACAATAAGGATGCTGATTTGCTGGATTACCTAGCGGATAAAAGCCCCCTTGCGTTCAAGGAAGGCTATGTTTATCGCACCGACAAGCCGGGGCTTGGCATAGAGGTCAACGAGGCGCTAGTCCGCGAACGCGCAAAACAGCCGCATCATTGGCTTACCCCGCAATGCCGCAATGAGGATGGCAGCGTCGCGGAGTGGTAGGCTGAACGGCAGGCTTTATACTATCCCGCACTGGATGAAGAAATGAAAAAAATAAACGGGGGAAGCGTATGCCGGAATCAAACAATAAAACCGCTCTGATCCTGGGCGGTTCGCGGGGCATCGGTCACGCAATTGCCGTCAAGATGGCGCAGGAGGGCAGCGATGTTGCCTTTACCTACGCGCATTGCGAGGAAGCGGCGCTGGAAACCAAGGCGAAAATTGAAGCGCTGGGGCGGCGCTGCTTTTGCTGCCAGGCAAGCTTGCAGGAATTGGGCGCACCGCAGCAGGCGGTCGCGCAGGCAATTGCCGAACTCGGGCGCGTTGATGCCCTGTTTTCCGTTGCCGGGCGCACGGAATGGTACCGCATAACCGAGCTGACAGCGGAACAGGCGGATGTCATCTACACGCTCAATTACCGTGCGCCGCTGCTTGCCACGCAGGCGGTTTCCGCGCACATGATTGCGCAGGGCATCAAGGGCAGCATTTTATATATCACTTCCACCCACGGTCTGCGCGCCTATCCCCACGACCAAATCTACGGTGGTCTGAAGGCCGGGCTGATCCGTTCCACGGAATCCATCGCGCTGGAGCTTTCGCAATACGGCATCCGCGTCAATTCCGTCGCCCCGGGGATGATCAACGTCCGCGGCGGCGACAGCGAAGTGCGCCTTACCCGCGAATGGGCGCACAAGGTGCCGCTGGGACGCTACGGCAAAGCGGAGGAGGTTGCGAACGTGGCGGCGTTTTTGGCATCCGATCAGGCGAGCTATGTTACGGGGATCACGATCAAGGTGGACGGCGGTCTGATTTTGCCGGGAATGCCGGAGGACGCCTCACCGGATGCGGGATACGGCTGGGCTGCCAGAGCTTAAGAACCTGTAATCACAGGCTGAAGCGCCGCCCTTGCGGATATTCTTCCGCAGCTCTGCGCAAAATCGCTTGAAAGGCTTCCGCTATGCACAATTCCCCACAGGGGTCTATCACCTGATTGTACTTCCACCAAAGAACGCACGCGGCAAAGCCGACCAAGCACAGTTGACTTCCATTCGGATAAAAACACACACAGGAGGGAACCCTTCATGCAAAACAAATTCAGGCTCCGCTGGATCGGGCAGGGCGGCTATGAGCTGCGCGTCGGCGACAAAACCGTTTATCTGGATCCCTATCTTTCCGATATGGTGGAACACAGCCCCGAAGGGCTAAAACGCCTAACGCCGCCGCCGATTTTGCCGCAAAACGCCAAACCGGATTATTTTCTGGCGACCCATGACCACATGGATCACCTGGATACGGATCTCATCCGGGCGATGGATTGCACGGGCGTACGCTTCTTTTGCCCGGAAAGCTGCAAAGCGGCGCTGCTGGACTTGGGGCAGGGCATTGCGCAGGCGCAGATCACGGTGCTGTGCGCGGGCGAAACCGTTGATCTTGGAGCGTTTTCCCTGGAGGCGGTCTATGCCGACCACACGCCGGACAGCATCGGCTTTGTGCTTGCGGTGGAAGGCTTCCGGCTTTACGTCACCGGCGATACACTTTATAATGCGCGCGTGGGCGCGGGCGTTGCGGCGGATGTGATTTGCTGCTGCGTCAACGGCAAGCTTGGCAATATGGATGCCGCCGAAGCGGTGCAGGTGGCACTGCGTTCCGGCGCGAAGCTTGCCATCCCGAACCACTACGGCATGTTTGCGGAAAACACTGCCGACCCGCAAGAGTTTGTGCGCCTGGCAAATGCCGCCGGGCTGAAAAGCTGTGTTGCGGAACTTGGCGCGTGGCTGGATGCCGCCGCGCTGATTGGGAAGGCGTGACCCGCGCAGGGGGCAGCGCCTGACCACAGTCATTACTCCGCCAAGCAAAGCCATACCATTATCGTTTGTCTATCGTTTCACAGCGCAATCGTATTAGAACGCAATCTCCATCCCGTCATAGGAGGCCAAAAAGCCCTTTTCTGCGGCAACCGGCACCAGCTCATCATGGATCAGCCTGCCGTTGTGTGAAAAATGGTGGGCGCAAAAGATGGTTTCCGGCGTTGCGCAGCCAAGGGAAAGCAGGCGTTCCTTCACATCCGTATTCGCCGCAAGCCCCATGTGGTAACGGCGGTAATCCTCAATCATCCCCGTGCAATCCAGTGAGACGAAATGGAAGCAGGGCTTCGCCTTTGCGAGATACGCCCATGTTTCTTCCGGAAAGTAGCCGCTGTCGTTGCCGTAGAGCATCGTTTTTCCGCCGCGGGCAATGCAATAGATAAACGGTCCGGCGGTCGGGTCGTGATCCGCACGGAGCGCCGTGACGGTAAAATCCGCCGCCGCAAAGGGGATAAAGGGCTGCACGATATGCAGCTCCATTACGCCGGAGTCCACAAGCTTCGCCGTGTGTTCGTTGTGCGCAATCACCTCGACCGCTTCCGCGCTTGCATAGACGCACAGCGGAAACGGGCGTTTGACGCCGATTTTCCCATAATGAGCAATGCCCTGCCCCAACGCCCAAAAATCCGGGGGATACAGGTGATCCGCATGGGAATGCGTGAGCAGCAACGCGGTGATGCCGGGCAGCTCCAAGCCGCCTTGCGCCATGTGCCAGTAGGTGTCCGGCGGGAAATCCAGCAGCAGCGTGTCATCCACCAGCGCCTGCGACCTGCTGCGCAGATTTTTGCCGCCCGCCGCTTTCGCGCGCAGGCAGGTGGGGCAG
>JAISQZ010000043.1 GCA_031273905.1 Oscillospiraceae bacterium
CTTGGAGCAATCGGGGAGATGCCACCATGGGCATCCGTTTGATGTCAACATGGAGCAGGTTCCTTTCGTTACGGCTGCGGCAAGCAATGATGTGCCGACCGTTCACATTCGATGGAGAAACGCCCACAAAAAGAACATTTTGGCGGCGTTGTCCTGTTCCTATCATATTCAGCCCAATGCAGAAGGTGCAGAGCGCCGGCATATTGCAAACGCGATTGACGGCAAAATTTTTCTGTGCGGCAATTGTGCGTTTTGGAGCGGCTAAGCCTCGTTTGCGGGGATGATTTTTCGGAAAAGGCAAATATGCGTGGAAGCGATGCGTTTATCCAAGTGCATGGAGCCGAAAAACCAGCGCTCAAAGCGGCAACATTTTCCAATTTCCTCAAAATAAGTATTCAGCCCCGTCAGATCTTTATTGCTGTCGTGCTGTTTCAACTGCAAAAAGGCTTTGATGCGCAAGGGCGGTTCATGGGTGACGATGTAATCAACCTGCCCGTTGACGGCTTCCAGCGCGGCGGTGGCCGCCCGGAGCTCTTCCCGGGAAGGGATCTGCCAATGCATCCGGTTTTCGTCCTCGCTGCGGAACTCCTCATCCGGGCTGACGCCGCCGCCCATAGCAAAAATGGTTTTGCCTTCAATGGTATAAATTTGCCCGCGCATCAGGTGAAACAGCCGCCCGCCGAGCTGATGCACCTTCCCGCCATTCCATTCCGCAACCGGGTATTCCTGTAACAGTTCAAAATTTTCATGTGCGCCGTCTACAAAGCAGACGTTGTAGCTCTTTTTGCCCAGCTTTTTCAGGATGCTTTTTTCGACCTTGGAGCCATCCCAGAGAAAGCCGAAATCCCCGCAGATGATCAGGGTATCGCCCTTTTTCAGCTTGCGCATGCCCGGCTGCGAAAAACGCCCCAAGTCGCCGTGCGTATCACCTGTGAAATAAATCATCGCCCTGTTCCGCACCTTTCCGCAAAAAAATTTCCAGAAAAACATTTTTATTTTGCCGCAACTGTGTTGCCGAGAAGCATTGTATCACCTACATCATACTACATTCGCATTATTTTTGCAAGCCCTTGTTGCTTCGTGCACGCGGTCACTGCATTTCCTTTTTGTGAAGGGAAAGAACCCACTTTTTTCGCTTCTGGGACGAGCGCGCGGTTGAAAATGAATTTTTTCGGGGTTTTGCGTCTGTTATTTGCTCCCAAAAGCCTGGAAAAAAGTAAATGCGGTGACCGTGAGAAACCCCCGATAATGGCTTGCAATGGGTAAAAAATCATGCTACAATGAGTTGAATTTTTGCAGCGGAGAGGAGGGCGCATATGCGCAATCAGGAAAAGCGGAAGCCCTATGACGGCATTCTCCCTCAAGACGAACGCAGGAGCTATTATCTCGGTGCCTTCGGGCAGGGGATGCTGTACGCGATCATGTCCTCGTATATTTCCGATTTCTACCTCAATGTGATGGGCTTGGGCGAAATATTCGTCTTTTTCCTGATGCTCCTTGCCCGGGTATGGGATGCCGTCAACGATCCGCTGATGGGAGTGCTGATGGATCGTGCGCAGCCAAAACGCGGCAAAATGCGCAGCTACCTTTTTATCGTACCGCTGCCGGTCGCGCTGCTGACCGTTTTGCTATTTTGGGCGCCGCCGCTGCCGGGGGGCGCAAAGCTGGTCTACGCCGCCGCTACCTATGTGCTTTGGGGAATGCTCTATACCGTGGGCGATATCCCCTTTTGGAGCCTGCCCAACGCCATGACGCCTAACCCGCAGGAACGCGGGCGGGTGATTTCGCTGAGCCGCACGTTCAACGGTGTCGGTTCTGCACTGCCCATGGCGCTGGTGATGGGTCTAGGTCCGCTGCTCAGCGGGCTGGGCTACCGGGGCAACGCACTGGAACAGCGCAAATATTTGTTCGCGGCGATCGCGGCGGCGGGTGCCGGCGGTCTGCTTTATTACTACAGCGCTTTTCGGGTGCGCGAGCGCGTGCCGCTGCCCCGGGCAAGCAAAGCGGAAGGGCGCCCCACCGCGCTTTCCGTTGTTTTTCGCTGTAAGCCGCTGATGCTGGTCATCCTCACCGGAATCCTCTCCTGTGGGCGCTACATGTTCCAGGCGGGCGCAATCCATGTGGCGCGCTATTCGTTTTATCTCGGCCCCGCGCTTGCCGGATTAAGCCCGCAGGCGCGGGAGGATGCGCTGCAAAGCAGCATTTCGCAGGTGCAGCTGATCTTCCAGATCGCCATTGCGCTGGGGATGTTCGGCTCCATGCTGCTCATTCCAAAGCTCATCAGACGCTTCAGCTATAAATCCCTGATTATCAGCTCCAGCCTGCTGGGCGGCTTTGCGGCGCTGGCAATGTATTCCGTCGGCTATGAAAGCCTCTGGCTGTGCGTCCCCTTCCTGGTGCTTTGCAGCATCCCTCTGGGCGTGATCAACGTGGTTTGCTATGCTATGGTGGGCGACGCGCTGGATTACATGGAATACAAGACGGGGTTCCGTCAAAACGGCTTGGGGCAGGCCTGCCAGTCCTTTGTGCTCAAGCTCGGCAATGCGCTTGCCACCTCCGCCATTGTGCTGACCTACCGCATTGTGAGTTTGGATCTTTCCGCCGTTACGGGTGCCGGCATGACGATAGATCCTTCCGCGCTGCAAAACGCCGCTGCGGTGCGCGGCGGGATGTTCTCATTGATTTCGCTGGTTCCTGCCGTCTCACTTTTCCTTTGTGTGATCCCGCTGTTCTTTTATGACCTGACGGGAAAAAAGAAAGCGCGGGTAACAGAGGAACTGGCGAGAAGGCGAAGGGAAAACAGCGCCGAAAGCTGCTGACGCCGCCGGGCGCGGCATTGTATCGTCTGCCCTTTTCGGCTTTTTCGCATTGAACAAAAAGCAACCGGTATATTTGAACAAAATGAGCGCAAGCTATCGCTAAGCAGTTCCAAAGATTTTTTTGAGACGAAAGGATGCTTTGCGATGCAACTGGAGGAAAAAGAAGCCAGACGCCCGCGGTGGAGGCTGCCCAAGGGCAGCGGTTTTTATCTTGCGCTTTCGCTCACGGTGGTGGCGGCCGGCATCGGCGTCTGGGGCGCGGTGAGCAACAGCCTGAGCAATTCCGCTTTCCCCGTCCCCGATGCCGGTGCCCAGCGCAGCACAATCAATTGGGCGAATTACGTGACGCGCCCGGTGGAGGAATCCGAAGCACAGGCAAATGTTCCCGCAACCAATGTGCCCGACGAGCGCGGCAAGCAGACGACCGCCGCCAGCAATGCCAAAAAGGAAAATCAGCCCTTCACCGGCAGCTTTGCCCTGCCCTTCGGTACAAAGATCAACAAGGACTACAGCGAGGGCGAGATGGTGAAATCCCTGACCATGGGCGATTGGCGTGTGCATAACGGCGTGGATTTTGCCGGGGAAGCCAATGCGGAGGTGGTCGCGATCCAGGACGGAACGGTGAAAGCCGTCGTCGCCGACCCGCTCTGGGGCATCGTGCTGACCATTGACCACGGCAGCGGCATTGTGGCAAAATATTGTGGGCTTTCGCAGGACAGCACCCCGAAGGAGGGGCAGGATGTGAAAAAGGGAGAGCCGGTTGGCGTGATCGCGCAGATTCCGGTGGAATCCGCCGAAGGCATTCACCTGCACCTGGAAATCACGGTCAACGGCAAGGTTGCCGACCCGCTTGCGGTCATGAACAAAACCGGGGAATAAAAAACACAGGATCCTTCCTTATCAATCCCTCCCGCTGCCCTGACGGCAGAAAAGGAGGGATTGATTTTCTTGTGCTTCTCAGGGACTACCTACACAAGGCTGCATTCACGTCTTTGCGGACGCAGGCGACAGGATTCCATCCGCACAGCGGGTCATATGTGGATTGATTTCACCAGTGTTTGCGCAACCGTCTCTCATATTTTCTCCCAATCCTGCGCATACTAAGCCCGCAACAAAACCCTTTCAAACTAAAGTGAGGAGCTAACGTCATGCAAGAACAAAGCAAGAAGAACCTTACCCGCGAAACCGGTGCGCCCGTGGCGGATAACACCAATATCCTTACCGATGGCGCCAGAGGCGGCGCGATGCTCCAGGACGTGTGGTTCCTGGAAAAAATGGCGCACTTCGACCGGGAGGTCATCCCGGAACGCCGTATGCACGCCAAGGGCTCCGGCGCTTTTGGCACCTTCACTGTGACCAAGGATATCACACAATACACCAAGGCAAAGATATTCTCCAAAATCGGCAAGCAGACGGCGCTTTTCATGCGCTTTTCGCTTGTAGCGGCAGAGCGCGGCGGTTCCGATATGGATCGCGACATCCGCGGCTTCGCGATGAAGTTTTACACCGAAGAGGGCAACTGGGATCTGGTGGGCAACAACACGCCGGTATTCTTCCTGCGCGATCCGCTGCGCTTCCCCGATCTGAACCACGCCATCAAGCGCGATCCCAAAACCAACCTGAATAACCCGCACGCAAAGTGGGATTTTTGGTCAAGCCTGCCGGAAGCCCTGCACCAGGTGACCATCACCATGTCCGACCGCGGGATCCCCTTGAGCTACCGCCACATGCACGGCTTTGGCAGCCACACCTTCAGCCTGTATGACGGGCTCAACCG
>JAISQZ010000216.1 GCA_031273905.1 Oscillospiraceae bacterium
TGCCTGTGCCTGTGCCCGCACCTGCGCCCACACCTGTGCCTGTGCCCGCACCTGCGCCCACACCTGTGCCTGTGCCCGCACCTGCGCCCGCGCCTGCGCCCACACCTGTGCCTGCGCCCACATCCGCAGCTGCGCCGCTACCCGCTCCCCTCCCTGCACGGCGACCGTTGTCCGCCGCCCCCGCACAGCCGGAGCCTGCCTCCTTGCCGACCGCCCCGGATTTCCCGCAAAAGTGCGGGCAGTCCGGCAATCCGGAACCCGGCTGCCGACCGCCCGCATGCCGTTGCGTCACCTGCTGCTGCAAGGTATGCGGCGCAGTGGAAACCTTTGCGCTGCCCGCGCCGGAGCCTACGCCGGAGCTGCCAACACCGCCCCCCGCTGCGCCGCAGGAGGCGCTGGGCATTGTGCCTGCCGCGCCTGAACTGCCTTTTGAGGCAATGCTGCCCACGCAGGCGGAAAATAGCGGCGCTGCGCCCTCCTATGCCGCGCTTGCGGCTGAACGGCAAGCCGGTCAATGGACACAGCCTTCCGCCGAAATGCTTTCCAGCTATCCCTATACCGCCGAAGACGGCGCCATCCCCGCCCACCGGTCGGAAGCCGCCCAACCCGCCGCGGCGCAGCCGGGTCTGCTGCCCGTGGTCGCCTATGCCGATCCCGCTGAGATACGGGAAACCGATACCGGCTTTGCGGAACTTTCCACGCAGCAATACAGCTCTCTGGAGGATTTCCTCGCCAAAAACGAAGGGCGCGGCAGCCTGACCGTGCAGGTGCTTACCACCGAACGCGATGCGCCGATCCCCGGCTGCAAGGTGCGGGTCACGCGCAGCATCGGTGGCACGGACTATCTTTTTTATGACGCTCTCACCGATGCCAGCGGGCGCGCGGAGCGTATGCTCCTCCCCGCGCCCAAAAAGCAGTACACCTTCCAGCCGGTGAACGGGGAAGCGCCTTACGCCCTTTATGACATTGCGGTGATACATTTTAATGGCTCCAGCCAGGTATTCCGCAACGCCACCATCTTTGACGATACGGAGTCCATTCAGGTGGTGCACTTCAGCAGCAGCCCTGCCTCCGCGAGCTATGACGGTGCGCTTTATACCGAATGACATCCGCGCAGAAAGGGGGGAAGCGCCGTGGCAATGCCCGTCATCCCAGCCAGGATCACCGTGCATCTGGGTTCGCCCAAAACCAATGCGCGCAACATTACCGTTGCGTTCATTGATTACATCAAAAATGTTGCCTGCAGCGAGGTTTATCCCACCTGGCCCGAAAACGCCCTGCGCGCTAACATTTATGTGATCATCTCGTTCGCGCTCAACCGCGTCTATACGGAATTTTACCGCGCACAGGGCTATCCGTTCGACATCACCTCCTCCACCTCCTACGACCAGGCCTTTGTGGAAGGGCGCGACATCTTCGCCAACATCAGCCGCCTGGTGGAGGAACAGTTCAATGATTATATTGTCCGGCGCGGGCAGATTCAGCCCATGCATTCCTCCTACTGCAACGGCACCACGGCAAAATGCGCGGGGCTTTCGCAATGGGGCAGCTATTCCCTGGCGACGCAGGGCTATACCCCCTACCGCATCCTGCAATATTATTACGGCAGCGACATTGACCTGGTATTCAACGCGCCGGTCGCCAACGTGCGCCCCTCCTATCCCGGCAGGTTGCTGCGCCGCGGCAGCATTGGGGAGGAGGTCCGCACCTTGCAGCGGATGCTCCGCCGCGTGGCGCAAAGCTTCCCCGCCATCCCGCTCACTTCCGTCAACACCGGTCTGTTCGACGGCACGACCCAGGCGGCCGTGCAGGGCTTTCAGCGCGTGTTCGGTCTGACGGTGGACGGCATTGTCGGTTACGAAACCTGGAACCGCCTGCTCTCGATCTATAACGCCGTCAAGCGGCTTTCCGAGCTGGATTCCGAAGGCATCAGCGCCACGGAGGCGCGGGAGCTTTACGGCATCAACCTGCGCCAGGGCGACCGCGGGCAGGATGTGCGGGTCATTCAGTACTACCTGGATTTCATCTCCCTCTTCCTGCCCGGTCTGGAGCGCGTCAGCGCGGACGGCATCTTCGGGCAGGATACGGATCGCGCCGTGCGCGCCTTTCAGCGCACGTATGGTCTGACGCCGGACGGCATTGTCGGGCGGGAAACCTGGAACACCCTCCAAGCGGTTTACGGGCAGCTCTACGCCTCGCTTTCCGCCAGCGCCGCGCGCCCGTTTTATCCGGGCTACGCCTTGTCCTCCGGCGATACCGGTGAAAAGGTGCGTCTGCTGCAAACCTGGCTCAACGCGCTCTCCCGGCAGGCGCCCTCCCTGCCCGCCTTAACGCCGGACGGTGTCTACGGTCCCGCAACGCAGCAGGCGGTCGCCGCGTTCCAGCAATATGCCCAGGTTCCCGTTTCCGGTTCCGTCGGGCCGCTGACCTGGAACGCGCTTGCGGGGCGGGAACTGCTTCGCGCGCAAAACGAGAGCGGTCAAGGCTAAAAACGCCCTTCACTCCAACCGGTCATTTTTCACGCGCGGTATAAAGCAAAAGAGAGGCCTTTTGGGCCTCTCTTTTGCCTGCTCTTTCTGATTGCCGCTCCGCGCCCCGTCAGCCAGCCACCATCTCCACCAGCAGCACAATCACCCGCCGCATAAGCGTAAAGATGCTTGAAAGCAGGGTCACCTGCGCCGTGGCGGCGGGTGTCTGCGCCGGCACAAGCGTATCCTCCGCCTGCCGGGCAAGGAATTGCGGAAAAGCGCGGCTGCCGTGCACGGTCGGCTGCTTTTCGCTGTAAACCAGGTAATCCTGCAGTGCGCCTACGCCAAATGAAAAATGCGTCTGCCCCGTGATGAACCAGGTCTGTTCCGGGAAAGCGCAGGTGGAAGCATCCACCATGCGGTCGGGGGAGATGTGGCTGTGCCCGTCGTCTACCTTCTGCACGTAATCCTCGGGCAAGGCTTCGCCGTAACGCGCCGTTGTTGCGCCGCAGCTTTCCAGCGCCGTATCAATCAAGCCGTCCGTCAGGTTGACCGCGCCCGGCGACACCGGCATTCCGGGGAACCCATAGGTCGCGATAATGGAAACCTTTGTGCCGCTCTCTTCCGCCTGCCGCAGCAGCGCAACCGTCTTCGCGCCCGCGTTATAGTGGTAGTCATCAAGCTTTTCGATCAGCTTTGCGTGCTTGCTGCCATCGAGCATTGAAGCCTTCGCGCTTTCGTAGTCTTTATCCGGCACAAAGCCCCAAAGGGCGGGCATCTGCCCGAAGATTGGGATCAGCGCCTCTTGGTACAGGCGATCCCCCACATTGTCAATCAGCAATTGCAGGGCGTTTACCACAGGCAAAAGCAGCCCCGCCTGATGGAGCACCTCAACCGCCGCGGTGAGTACGCCCATCTCTCCCTCCTCGCCCAGCAGGGCGCTGAGGTAATCCGACAGACCCTTTGCGCTCAGGCTGACGCGCCGATTGAACAAATCCCCCACCATCGTCAGACCGTTGAACGCGCACATGAGCGGGATGATGTGTTCCAGCGCCCCGGAACCAAACTGCGCCAGGTAAGCGGAGACGACCAGCCCCCCCTCGCTGTGCGGTTGCAGAACCACCTTCTCATGCCCGGTTTGCCGCTGCACCTGCTTGATAAAGGCATCCAGCTTCCGGGCGCTTTCCATCGGGTCAAGCCGCCAGTCGTATTCAAAGTTGTAATCATGGTTCTGCTTGTGGTCCTGCTGGGGGTCAAGGCGCGGTTCATTGGTGATCGGCGCAATGCTGTCGCCGTTTTCATCGCATTTCACCAGCCCGAAGAGGCTGTTGGCAAAAATCGCGAGGGCGTCGGCGCCCGCGTCCCAGCTCTGCGTTGCCGCCGCGCAGATGATCTTTTCCGCCATGGGCAAAATGGCGTCCTGGAGCGCGGAGGCATCCACAATCACCACTTCCTTTTCCTCCGGCGTTCCGGCATTGAGCAGCATCGGCTCGTTGATGCCGTGCAGCCCGATGCGCGGAATTTCTTTGCAGCTGCAAGTTTCCGCCTGCGCCCGCACGCCGGTGAACAAAGTGCCGAACAGCAGCGCCGCCGCTGTCAAAATCGAAAGCCCCCGCTTTACACGCCGGTTTTTGCTTTTCATAAGATAATCCTCCCGCTGAACTGAAGTATTTCAGCCATTATAGCTCAAAAAACAGATAAAAACAAGGGGCTTGGGAAATATCTTTTAGTTGCTTCGCAGATTTCGCACAAATTCTGCAATATTTCTTGCGTTTCGAGAAAATCCTGTTATGATATTGTAGGAAATTATTCAAATTACTGCTGTGCGGAAGGAAAAACACTATGCCATTCTTTACGGAACTCTTGGGCGAAAAAACAATCCTCGTCGCGGTTGTCATCTTTGCACTCACCTATTTGTGCATGATGCTGTTCAGCAAGGCGCGCGCCTTCATCGCCTTGGGCGCGGCCGCGTTGTTTGTGCTGCTGGGGATCATGCCCGTCGGGCAGCTTGCGGGCGCGGTGAACTGGAACGTCATCCTGATGATTGCCGGCACCATGGGCACCGTCGCGCTCTTTATTGAATCCAAGATGCCCGCCAAAATGGCGGACTGGCTGATTGACAAATCGGCAAACATGAAAATGGCGGTGATCTGGCTTTCGATCTTTTCCGGGGTGGTTTCCGCTTTTATTGACAATGTGGCGACGGTGCTGATGATCGCGCCGGTGGCAATCAACATCGCCAAAAAGCTGAAGATTTCCCCCGTGCCAAGCATCATCGCGATTTCGATCGCCTCCAATTTGCAGGGTGCCGCCACCCTAGTGGGGGACACCACCTCCATCCTGCTCGGCGGCGCGGCAAACATGGACTTCATGGATTTCTTCTTCTTCCGCCCGCCGGGCGAAGCGCTGGGCGTTGGTCTGTTCTGGATCGTCCAGGCCGCCTTCCTCGCCGCCACGGGCGTGCTCTTCGTCGCTTTCCGTAAGGAAAAGCAGCCCATCCATCTGGAAGAAAAAACGCAGGTCAAGGATTATTTCCCCACCGCGCTGCTGCTGGGCACCGTGCTTTCGCTGATCCTGGTTTCCTTCCTGCCCGGCGAGTGGTTCATTGTCAACGGCACGGTGCTGCCGGTGAACGGCATCATCTGCGTGGGCATTTATCTGATCGGGATGCTCTATTACGCTATCAACCAGCACGACGGCGGTATTTTGACCCGCTCGCTCAAAGAAATTGACTATTTCACCCTGCTGTTGCTCGCGGGGCTGTTCGTGGTGATCGGCGGTCTGGAACAGGTTGGCGTCATCGCGCAGATCGGGCAGCTTTTTGCTAAAATCAGCGGCAACGTTTTTGTTATCTATACCGTGATCGTCTGGTTTTCGGTGCTCATCTCCGCCTTTGTGGATAACATCCCCTTTGTCGCGACCATGCTGCCCGTGGTCACGTCCCTGGCGCCAATTCTTGGCGTTTCGCCCTATGTGCTTTATTTTGGTCTGCTTTCCGGCGCGACGCTCGGCGGCAATCTCACGCCGATCGGCGCCTCGGCGAACATCGCCTCCATCGGCATCCTGCGCAAGGAAGGGTATCACGTCAAAGCGGGAACCTTCATGAAGCTGAGCGTGCCCTATACCCTTACCGCCGTGATTGCGGGCTATGCGCTGGTTTGGCTGCTGTGGAGCTGAGGGTGCAAACAGACATCAACAAAAAAATTTTTAAAGGGGGTTGACAAATCAAAGGTCATTTGCTGCAATGAATTATCGAAATAATTAATAAAATTTGGAGCTGATTGACATGAAAAAGCGACGTGTCATCGCAGCATCCGTCCAGATTGTTGGATCCATATGAATACACTAGCTTTCCCGTCGATTGATCTCACTTCTTTCAGAATAGAGGATGCGGCTTTGCAGCTGTTGAATCTGCTTCTGATTGGCGCTATTGCAGTTGGCGTTATCCTTGGCGTTATATGTATCGTAAAGAGATTCCGAAAAAAATAGAAATCGAGTAGGAGGGTAGCCATTAGTTGACTACCCGACCTCTCACACCACCGTGCGTACCGTTCGGTACACGGCGGTTCCTTAGTTCACAC
>JAISQZ010000048.1 GCA_031273905.1 Oscillospiraceae bacterium
TGATAATCCGCTGCCCGTTGATGTTGTCGCTCAGTGTGGAGCGAAGCCTTGCCTGCGCCGCCCATTTGCGGTGATGCAGCCGCCGGAAGAGGCGGTCGCCCATTGCGGCGAGCAGCAGAACCAGCGGAATCACCAGCAGCACCGTTAGCGTCAGCCTCCAACTGGTGAGGAGCATCATCGCAATCACGCCGCACAAGGTGAGGATATTGATGACGATGAAGGGCAGCCCGTCCACAAAGAACCAGTAGATGTGGTTGGCATCCGAGGTTACACGATCCATTAGCTGCCCGGTTTGCTTGGAGGAATAAAAGCCGACGGAAAGCTTCTGCATCGCGCCGAAGATTTTCTTTTTGATGTCGTAAAGCACGCGCGGGCAGATTCCGGCGATAATATAGTCCGAAATGATTTTCAACCCGATTTCCAGCAGACGCATCCCGATGATGGCGGCAATCAGCCAGCCAAGGGCATGCAGCCTTACGGAAAGGGCGCTGGGGTTATCGGCGTTGAGCACATTGTCAAAGAGCAGCTCTGTGCTGACCTTTGGCAAAAGCACGGTGAAGGCGGTGAAAATGGCGGTGAGCAGGAGGATCAGACCAACCTGTTTTTTGTAGCCGCCAAAAAAGCCAAAGAGCCGCAGCGCCACCGTGCGTTTTTTGATGCATTTGGGGCAGACCCGGCGATAATCCGGGTAGCGCTCACCGCATTTCGGGCAATAGAGCGCTTCGTCCAACTGCGCGAGGAAGGGCTCCAGCGCTTTGCCCTCCCGCAGGGCGTTGAAACAATCACAGAAGGGTTGAATTTTAGCGGTAACACCGATGGAAAAGCGAAGCAGCGGGTAATCGTCCCCGCCCTTTTTGCCGATTAGCTGCCCGGTGGTGGCGTAGCGCTCCACTTGGAGCGAATCAAACTCCTCCAGCGGAAAGCAGCGCAGCTCCCGCAGGGTGTAACTGCGGCTGAACGGCTTTTTGGCAAATTTTTTCCTTTCGATGTGTTCCTCTCCGGTGGCGAGATACAGTCCCTTACGGTCAAAGCTAAGCCAAGCTTGGCAGTAATTGCCCTCCTGATCCATGTCGCCCGCGGCGCAAAAAAGAAAGCCCTCCGTGGCAAGCCCCTGCGCCTGCAGCAGCGTATCCACCTCATGCGGGAAACGCCCGCGCCTTTGCTTCGGGCGTTCCTCCTTTTTATGTTTGTGTTTCATCTGGGCTTTCCTCGGATTCATTTTGATGCTCCGCTCCATTTTGGGGCGGATGCTTTCACTTCAGCAGCAGCCCGCGACGCCGCGCCAATTCAAAATCAGCTTGGTTGACCGCGCCGTCGCAGTTCGCGTCCGCCGCAACAAGAAAGGCGGGCTCCCCCAGCAGCTGCTGCGGAGCCACAGTGCTGTTCCCATTAAGATAAAGCTGGATGCGCAGGGCATCCATCCCATTGACCCTGCCGTCGCCGTTGAGGTCGCCCGCCACAATCACACGGTATTCTGTCCAGCGCACATCGTTGAGTTTTGCCCGCACTTTATCGCCGGTTGCGGCAAAGGCATCCGTCACCGCCGCCTTGGGGTAATCCACAGCCGCGTTGATTCCCTGCAATTGATCGGGAAGCGCCGCAGCCGGCGTGTCGGCGCTTGTCAGCTTCACCAGCCGGAGCGCCTGGTCAACGACAAGCGCCGCGCCGGGTGTCGCCTCCAGCGCAGGCTCTGCGACCACAGCTTCCAAGGCTAGGCGGGTGTTGAGCATCGGGTACAGCGAAAAATTTGTCAAGTAGTCATAGTCCCGTACGGTACGGGGCGAAACCGCTTCGCCTTTCAGCAACGCGCCAGCCTGCCCGCCGGAAAGATCCTCGTCCGCGGCAAGCATCATCGCGGCGGTCGCGCAGACCAAGGGTGCGGCATAGGAGGTACCCTGCCCGTAGCCGTCCGAGGTGTTGGCGTAGCCGTTGCTCATTACCGCGCGGAACATTCTGTAGCTTGGGGCGTAAATGGTCACTTGGCTGCCGATGGCGGTGCCGGCGTTGCCTTGCACCCATTGCCGCAGGCGCGTACCGTCGTTGTACATCCCGCCCGTGATCAGGATACGGTCATTGACCATCTGCGCCATTGCGGCGTTCTGACCGGTGTTGTTCAGATTGACGCAGGCAAACAGCCCGTTATTGATGGCATCCGTGCGATAGTTCCCCGCCGACTGCACCACCACAAAGCGCGGATAATTCGGAATCAGCGAAGCAATGTAGAGCGACGAAAGCCACCCGAAATAGGCGATGTTGCCGGCGCTTAGCGTAGAGACTACGCCGTCTTCGTCGATCGTGATCGTGCCAAGCGAATAATTGACGGCGTTTGCGCCCTTCATCACCGTCTGCACCAGCGCGTCATAGCAGATGCCCACGGCGCTGCGATTGTCGCTCATGCTTCCCGGCTGCCAATCCACCGAATAGACCTCAGCATCCCATGCAAGCCCCGCCAGTCCCTTGCCGTTATTTGCCCTTGCCGCCATGAGGCTGGCCACCGCCGTGCCGTGCATTTCCGGCGTTGTGGCGTAGGTATAGCTCTGGTAAGGCAGAACGCCGCCCTGCGCCTTTTCAAAATCCGGGACGTTGATGGTGTTGATGTTCTGCACAATCCCGCTGAGTTCCTCGTGCGTGTTGTCCGCGCCGCTATCCACCAGCCCGATGCGCACCTTGCCGAGGAAATCGTTGTATTCCCAGGCACCGGGTGCTTCAATCGCCTCCATTGCCCAGCGGTTGAGTGCGGCATTGGAGTCCGTGCCGGAAGACCAGGGGTCGTTGCTGCTTGCCTGAGGAATCAGTGTAAAGACGCGGTTTTCGACCGCCGCCTTCACCCCGGGCTGGCGCTCCAAAGCGGCGCAGATTTTTTGCAGTCCGCCCAAACTTTCTCCGCCGGGGACGAGCAGATCCATTTTATCAATGGCATCAACCTGCGCTACGACTGTGCCGCCAACTGCCTCAACAGCCCGGCGCTTTGTCTCGGCGCTGGTGCCGTGCTCAAAAAAGACGATCACGTGATTTTGCACAAATTCAGTTTGCGTTGCTTCATCCACGGCGAACTGCGCGGCATCCGGGCGGTAATAAGTCGCCGCGGCGATTGCTTTTTCCGCCGATTTCACCGTCGGCGCAAACGCAATCGAATCGGCATGTTCTTCCAAAATCTGCCGCACGGCATCCCGATCCAGCACGGGCGGCTCCCGG
>JAISQZ010000076.1 GCA_031273905.1 Oscillospiraceae bacterium
CACTACGCTACGCTTCGTTACGAAAGCTCACACCGCCGCATATCTTCGCAACAAAACTCGTCCAAATAAATTGGAGAAAATGTGTCAACCGATCTTGACAAGATCAGTTCATGCGGCTCACTTGCAGCAATGGCAGCGAGCTGCCGGGATTGCGCACTGCTGTGTGCTGAAATACGCCGTTTTGCTTTCCACTCCAAAAGAGGTTCAAGTGTTGAATAAAGCGTGGCGGCGTCTGAATTGCCGTCACGGTAAGCATTGCGGTACAACCGCATACAAAAAATATGACAGTACACCACGCCGCCAAGCGCTGCATACGGTGTTTTTTTCGTGTGAGCTGCAACAGGGTGGTTGGCTTTTTTTCTTTGTGCACGGCATCCATCTCCTTTTGCTTCAGCCCAGCGACCGATTCTTTGCCGCCCGGATGAATTCCCGGAACAGCGGATGCGGACGGTTGGGGCGGGACTGGAATTCCGGATGGTACTGCACCGCCACAAACCAAGGATGCTCCGCCAGTTCAACCGCTTCCACCAAAAGCCCGTCCGGCGAAAGCCCGGTCAGGCGTACCCCCTTGCAGATCATCGCTTCGCGGTAAGCGTTGTTGAATTCATAGCGGTGGCGATGGCGTTCGCTGATACTCGTTTGCTGGTAGGCTTCAAACATTTTGCTGCCTTGCGCCACATTGCAGGGGTATTTGCCCAGACGCATCGTGCCGCCCATATCCACTACGGCTTTTTGGTATTCCATCAGGTCAATCACCCGGTGAGCGGAATCCGGCGCGAACTCGCCGGAATTCGCGTCCGGCAGCCTTAGCACGTTGCGAGCGAATTCAATCACCGCCAGCTGCATCCCCAGGCAGATACCAAGCAGGGGGATGTTATTTTCGCGTGCGCAGCGGATGGCGGTGATCATGCCTTCCGTGCCCCGGACGCCAAAGCCGCCGGGGATCAGAATGCCATCCAGGGCGGCAAGGAACCGCGCGGCTTCCTCCTGCGTATGCTTTTCAAGTTCCTCGGAATCAATCCATTCGATTTTCACCTTGACGCGGTTGGCAATTCCGCCGTGGAAAAGTGATTCCGCCACAGAAAGATAGGCATCGTGCAGCTTGACGTATTTGCCAACAAGCCCCACGCGGATTTCGTCCTTGCAGGCGTGGATGTCCGCCACCATCTTCTCCCATTCCGAGAGGTTCGGTTTCTGCGCGGGGATGCCCAGCTTTTTGCAGGCGATATCCGCCAGATGATTGCGCTCAAGCATCAGCGGCGCTTCATAGAGGGTGGAGACGTTGATGTTATCCACTACGCATTCCGAGGTGACGTTGCAAAAGAGCGCGATTTTCCGCCGCATTTCCGGTTCCATGGGGCGGTCGCTGCGGCAGACGAGGATATCCGGCTGGATGCCGATGGAAAGCAGCTCCTTGACGGAATGCTGTGTCGGTTTTGTTTTGTATTCTTCGGAGCCTGGAACATAAGGCAGCAGCGTCACGTGGATAAACAGGCAGTTCCCGCTGCCTTTATCCCGCGCCACCTGGCGGATGGATTCCAGGAAGGGCTGGGATTCCATGTCGCCCACCGTGCCGCCGATTTCGACGATGTTCACCTCAGAGTTGGAAAGATCCGCCGCATTATAGATGCGGGATTTGATTTCGTCCGTGATGTGCGGGATCACCTGAATCGTTTCGCCCAGGTATTCGCCGCGGCGCTCTTTTGTCAGCACCGTCCAATAGACCTTGCCGGTGGTGATGTTGGAATTGACATTGAGCCGCTCGTCGATGAAGCGCTCATAATGCCCCAGATCCAGATCGGTTTCCGTGCCGTCATCGGTAACAAAAACCTCTCCGTGCTGAAAAGGGCTCATGGTGCCGGGATCGATGTTGATATAAGGATCCAGCTTCTGCATGGTCACCTTCACGCCGCGCGCTTTGAGCAGCCGCCCAAGCGAAGCCGCGGTGATGCCCTTCCCCAGACCGGAAACCACGCCGCCGGTGATGAAGATATATTTTTTCACTGTCATTTTGCCCTCCCTAGATATCAAAGCAGAACCGCACGAGCAAAACGGCGCGCAGCCCTTGATGTGCTTTTTATTATAGTGGATTCGCTGGGGAAATGCAAGGGGTGAAAGGATTTTTTAGCCGGTTTTTATCAATCCTTTTATATCAGTCCAAATCCCCGCAGAATACCACCGGCTTAATTAAGTCCGGCGTCTTCTGATCCATCAGGGCAAAGGCTTCCTCAATGGCGGCAAAGCCCTGGAAGCGGTGGCTGATGATCTTTGTTGGGTCAATGCGCCCGTTGGCGATCATGGCAAGCAGCTTTTCGATGCGGCGCGCCCCGCCGGGGCAAAAGCCGCCCCGGATGGTTTTGTTCGCCATGCCAAGCCCCCAGTGGAGGGCGGGGAAGCTCAAAACGTCCTGTGCGTCAAAAAAATTGACGTTGGCAATGATGCCGGTTTCCCGTGTCATTGCAACTGCCTGCCCCAAGGTGTTCTGGTTGCCGCCGGCAACAATCACGCGGTCGGCGCCACTGCCGGTCAGCGCCATTACCTGCTGGACGATATCGCCGTCCTTGTAGCTGATGATATCCGTCGCGCCGTATTCCTTTGCCGCCCTGACGCAGTTGGGGCGTGTGCCGACGGCAATTAACCGCCCGGCGCCTGCAAGCGCGGCGCCCGCCGCCGCCATCAAGCCAACGGGACCGATGCCGATCACCACCACCGTGTCGCCGAAACCGATTTCCGCCAATTCCGCGCCGTGGAAGCCCGTAGACATCATATCCACGGTCATCAGCGCCGCTTCCGGCGCGATGCCTTCAGGGAGCTTAACAAGGTTTGCATCCGCCTGATTGACATGAAAGCGCTCAGCGAAAACGCCGTCCTTGCTGCTTAAGAACTTGAAGCTGCCCATTGGGCGCTCGTCATGCGCGAAGGAAACCGGGTTTTGCACACCGGGCGCCAGCCAGTCTGGCGTGGTGCAAGGAACCACGACGGTATCGCCCGGCTGGAATTTCGTCACCAGCGCACCGGTTTCCGTAACAACGCCAACCGCTTCATGCCCCAGGATACGATTGCGCTTTTCGCCGGCTCCTCCGTGCATGGCGTGGGTATCTGAGCTGCACGGCGCTACCACCGTGGGGCGAATCAGCGCGTCGAGCGGACCGCAAGCGGGCAGCTCCTTTTCAAGCCAGCCGGGCTTCCCGATGCAAAACATGCCATAGCCTTTCATGCGTTTCCTCTTTTCAATGGTTATTCTAATCCTCACATTGGCGCTTGCTCAGTTTCACTCCCCTATGTGAGCAATTATCCGGATCGGCTTATGAATATCCATTTGGGGATATCCCGCCACTTTATCAAGATATGCACCGTCGCCCAGGACATGGAAGACCGCAAAACACCCCGCGCCTTTTTCCGGCTCGAAGCATTTGCTCTTGGAAATCCATTTTACAGGCAGGCAATGCAACAATGCGAACCGCGTTTCTTTTGTTTTATCAGAATGCGTCCTCCTTGCGTGTTCAAGGATTCTTTGCAAAAATGAAGCTATTCCGTGGCTTCCCTTGGCTTTTTCATGGTCAGGGCAATGCGCTGCTTTTTGGTATCGACCGAAAGCACCCAAACCGTAACCACCTGCCCCACCTTAAGCAGCTCGGAGGGATGCTTGATGAAGCGGTCCGTAATGCGGGAGATATGCACCAAGCCGTCCTCATGCACGCCGATGTCCACAAACGCGCCGAAATCCACCACATTGCGCACCGTCCCTGCCAGTTCCATTCCCGGCTGGATGTCCTGGAGAGAAAGCACATCTGTGCGCAGCAGGGGCGGGGGCAGTTCATCGCGCGGGTCGCGCCCGGGGCGCTGCAATTCCTTGGCAATGTCACGCAGGGTCGGCTCGCCGACGCCCAAACGCGCAGAAAGCACGGCAAAGCCGCCGGCCGCCTCAATTTTTTCAGATAACGCCGGAAAATGCCCACGCTTAATTTCCTGCAAGGTGCAGCCGGTTTCCGCCAGCACTGCCTTTGCCGCGTCATAGCTTTCCGGATGCACACCGGTGTGATCAAAAATATTTTTGCTTTCCGGCACACGCAAAAAGCCTGCGCATTGCTCAAAAGCCTTTGCGCCGAGCTTCGGCACTTTTTTGAGCGCCGCGCGTGAGGGGAAAGCGCCGTTTTCTTCCCGGAAGCCAACGATGCTTTTGGCAAGCGCCGCAGAAATACCCGCCACGCGGGAAAGCAGGGAGGGCGAAGCGGTGTTCACGTCCGCGCCCACGGCGTTGACACAATCCTCCACCACACCATCCAGCGCACGCTCCAGCTCTTTTTTTGGCATATCGTGCTGGTATTGCCCCACGCCGATGGCCTTTGGCTCAATTTTCACAAGCTCAGACAGGGGATCCTGGAGCCGCCGTGCGATGGAAACCGCGCTGCGCAGGCTGACATCGAATTGCGGAAATTCCTCCGCCGCGAGCTTGGAGGCAGAATAGACGGAAGCCCCCGCCTCGCTGACGATCATATATTGCACGTTTTTTTCGGTCTCGCGGATCACCTCGGCGGCAAAGGCCTCCGTTTCGCGCGAGGCGGTGCCGTTGCCGATGGCGATCACCTCAATGCCGTGGCGCTTGATCCAGCTAAGCGCCTGCTGCTTTGCCTGGGCGTATTGCCCGGCGGAATGGGTGATATAGAGCACACCGGTTTCCAGCACCCGCCCGGTGGGATCGGTCACCGCGGTTTTGCAGCCCGTGCGGAAGCCGGGATCCAGCCCCAGCACAACCTTGCCTTTCACCGGCGGCTGAAGCAGCAGCTCGCGTAAATTCAAGGCAAAATTTTGAATGGAGGCGGCGTTGGCGCGTTCTGTAAGAAGGGAACGGATTTCCCGCTCAATTGAGGGGAAGATCAGCCGTTGGTAGGCGTCCGCGCCCGCCAGGCGCACGGTTTCTGTGCAGGAAGAGTGCCCGCTTGGTTCCAGCGTCAGGCTTTGCAGCACATTTTGCGCTCGCACAGGATCCAGCGCAACGGAAACCTTGAGGAACCCCTCCCGTTCCCCGCGGTTGACCGCCAGCACACGATGGTTGGCAATCTTTGCGGTGCCTTCGCGGAAGTCGTAATAATCGGAATAGAGGCTGTCCTCCTCCGGCTTTGCGGCAACGCAAGCCAATTCTCCCGTGACCATGCAAAGGTTGCGCAGGCGGTGGCGCAGCTGCGCATGATCGGAAATCAATTCCGCAATGATATCCATCGCGCCTTGCAGCGCCTCTTCGGCGTTTGCTACGCCCGTTTCTTCATTCACATAGCCCTGCGCCAAATCAGACGGGGCGGGGCTGTGTTTTTCCTGCGCAAAAATTGCCAGCGCCAGCGGCTCCAGACCTTTTTCTTTTGCAATGGAAGCGCGCGTGCGGCGCTTGGGCTTATAAGGACGGTAGACATCCTCAATTTCTGCCAGAGTCGCCGCTTTTTCCAGCGCAGCGGCGATTTCCGGGGTCAATTTTTCCTGCGTTTCAATAGAACTGCGCACCTCCGCCTTGCGCTTTTCCAGCCCGCGCAGGTATTCCAGCCGGTCGGAAAGTGTGCGCAGAACCTGGTCGTCCAGCGTGCCGTGCAATTCCTTGCGGTAACGCGCGAT
>JAISQZ010000131.1 GCA_031273905.1 Oscillospiraceae bacterium
GTGGGGCCGAGCATTTCCTTCATGCCGGGGCCGCCGCGGGGGCCTTCGCAGCGGATAACGATGACGTCGCCGCCCCTGATTCTGCCGCCCATGATGGCGTCGAACGCGGCCTCCTCCGAATCGAAGACGCGGGCGGGGCCTTCGTGCTTGAGCATATTCGCCGAGACGGCGCTGCGCTTGACCACGCAGCCCTTTTCCGCGATATTGCCCCATAGGATTTGCAGCCCGCCTGTTTCACTGTAGGGCGCTTCGATGGGGTGAATCGCGTTTGTATCCCGGATCTCGCAGCCGACGGTGTTTTCCCGCACCGTTTTGCCTGTGACCGTTGGCAGCGTGCCGTCGATCAGCCCCTTTTTGAGCAGCTCGTTCTGCACCGCCGCGACACCGCCCGCTTGGAACAGGTCTTCCATATGTGTGGGACCTGCGGGAGCCAAGTGGCAGAGATTCGGCGTTTTTGCGCTGATCTCATTGAAAGCGGAAAGCTCCATCGGTGCGCCGGCCTCGTTGGCGATTGCCAGCAGATGCAGCACACTGTTGGAACTGCACCCCAGCGCCATGTCGCATACCAGCGCGTTGCGCAGGGATTTTTCGTTAACAATCCGGCGCACGGTGATGTTTTCCTCCACCAGGCGCAGAAGCGCCATGCCCGCCTTCTTTGCCAGATGGGTGCGCCCGGCATACACTGCAGGGATTGTCCCGTTGCCGGGCAGAGCGATGCCCAAGGCTTCGCAAAGGCAGTTCATGCTGTTGGCGGTATACATTCCGGAGCAACTGCCGCAGCCGGGGCAGGCGTTTTGCTCGCAGGCCAGCAGCGCCGCGTCGTCAATCAGACCCGCCTTATGTGCGCCCACGGCCTCAAAAAGCTTTGAAAGGGTGCTGGGTCGATTTTCCACCAAACCCGCAAGCATCGGACCGCCGCTGCACACAACCGTGGGCAGATCCAGCCGCAAAGCGCCCATGAGCATCCCCGGAACGATCTTATCGCAGTTCGGAAGCAGCACAAGCCCGTCAAACTGATGCGCCGCCGCCATGGTTTCAACGCTGTCGGCAATCAATTCCCGGCTTGGCAGGGAATATTTCATCCCAACGTGCCCCATGGCAATGCCGTCGCATACGCCGATGGCGGGAACCAGGATCGGTGTGCCGCCCGCCATGCGGATGCCGTCGCTTGCCGCGCGCGCCAGCTTATCCAGGTGCTGATGCCCGGGCACAATCTCGCTATAGGCGCTCACCACGCCGATCAGCGGGCGGCTGAGCTCCTCCCGTGTGTAGCCCAGGGCGTAAAACAGGCTCCGGTTGGGGGCGCGTTCCACGCCCTGTGTTACGTTTGCGCTGTGCAGCGGCATAAAAATCCCCGCCTCCCTGATTCCGAATTACTTTTTCAGCCAGGTCATCATCCTGCGCAGTTCCTTGCCCACCTTTTCCAGTGGATGCTCGCCCTCCACGCGGCGGGTGGCAAGGAACCTCGCTTTTTTGCCCGTGCTGAATTCCTGCATGAATTCGCTGGCGAAGGTGCCGTCCTGGATTTCGCGCAGCACCTTTTTCATCTCCCTGCGGGTTTCCTCCGTGATCATCCGCCGCCCGGTGCGGTAGTCGCCGTATTCCGCCGTGTTGGAAACAGAATAGCGCATCATCGCAAAGCCGCCCGAATTGATCAGGTCAACAATCAGCTTCATTTCGTGGATGCACTCAAAATACGCCATTTCCGGTTCATAGCCCGCTTCCACAAGCGTATCAAAGCCCGCCTTCATCAGCTCCGTCACGCCGCCGCAAAGCACCGCCTGCTCGCCGAAGAGATCCGTTTCCGTTTCCTCACGGAAGCTGGTTTCCAGGATCCCCGCGCGCCCCGCGCCGATGCCTGCGGCATAAGCAAGCGCATATTCCTTCGCTTTGCCGCTTTCGTCCTGGAAGACGGCGATCAGACTGGGGACGCCTCTGCCCTCCTGATATTGTGTGCGCACGGTGTGCCCGGGACCCTTCGGCGCCACCATGATCACATCCACGCCCTTGGGCGGCTGGATAATCTGGAAGTGGATATTGAAGCCATGGGCAAAGAGCAGAACATCGCCCTCCTTGAGGTAGGGAGCCACCTGCTCCCTATAGATATCCCCGGCAAGCTCGTCCGGCACAAGCATCATAACAAGGTCGCCCACCTTGGCGGCTTCCTCTGTGCTGCGCACGTCCATGCCAACCTCGGTCGCCAGCTTCCAGCCGGCGCCGCCCTGCGGCACGCCAACAACCACATTCATGCCGCTGTCGCGCAGATTTTGCGCGTGGGCATGCCCTTGGCTGCCAAATCCGATTACGGAAACGATCTTGTCGCCGAGCAGGGATAAATCGCAGTCTTGGTCATAGTACTTTTTGATCATGGTTATTTCTCTCCTGTTCTTAAATTATTATAGTTGCTTTCTATCGGCTTGAAACGGCTGCAAACCAGGCGGTAATTTGCCGCACGGCATCGTGGCGGTCGAAACCGAAAACCGCGCCCAGCAAGCCCAGCATTGCGGCGCACTTGCCCAAAACGCCCTTGCCAACCGCAAGGAACGCCCGGTCTTCCTCGCTTGCGTCAAACAGCTCCTCATAGGTGACAATGCGGCTCGCGTCATAGCTGACACCGCCCTCGCCATTCGTCAGCTCAATCACGCGGGCGCCCCTAGTTTCGTCGGCGCCGTAAGCGTCAAAGCCAAGCGAGCCGGTATTGATGAGCTGCACCCCGTTTTCCAGCGTTGCAATGAACTGATTCACATGGTCATGCCCGACCACAACCGCCTCGCAGCCGATCTCCCGCAGCACCTCCACTTCCCCGCCGTTCACCGCCGGGGCGCATGGAAATTCCCCAAGCCTCCAGCCCGGCTCCACCTTGGCATCCTGCGCAAATTCCCGGTAATAATACCGATCGCCATATTTGGCGGTTGCGCTTTCGCCGCCCGGGGCTTCCCGGAGTAGCTGCGAAATTTCATACGGGATGATGTGCTGGAACGTCATGGAAGGCAACGTCTTGCCGCCGTTTGCCGCTTTGAGCTGCGCGTTCGCAGTGCGCAGCCAGTTGAGTTGATCCGCACGCACATGGTCATAGGGGATCTGGTCAAGCTGACTGATATTGATATGCTCAATATCGTAAGCGTTGGAATCAATGAACCAGAGATTATAGAGCATCGTCCGGCCGGCAGCGTCATAAATGGGCAAATAATGGTTCGCGGAGCCGGTGATGTTCCCGCCCATATCCGCCGCAAGGCAATTGTCGTACTGCTGATAAACGCGCAGCAGCCAGTCCTTTCCCTTGGGGAGCAGGGCATCGTGGTTGCCGAAGGTCAGCGTAAAAGGCACGCCCGCACGGGCGACCGGTTCCACAATCCATGGGATGGTGAACCAGAACGCTCCGGTCAAAAAGGAAATGTCGGCTGTGTTATCCCCGGTGAACACCACAAGATCCGGCTGCACCTCAGCGACCGCGCGGGCAATGTATTCCAGCATCGCGCTGTGGGGAAACAGATCCTCCTGGGTATCCGCCAGCTGTAAAATGGTAAATTTTCCGTCTTCGCCGAATGTGAGCTTGGCTTGCGCCCTGTCCGCCGCAAATACAGTTGTCGCGGAGACCGCCTGCGCCAGCAGCAGCGCACACAACAGCGGTGACATCCAGCGTTTTACATATTTCGTCATCTTCGCTCTCCTTGTCTTTTAATGATTCGCCTCGATCCCGTTTATCCGATCCCCGGCGCACCCGTGCGGCAAAGCAGCAAATCCAAGCTTGGATAAATGCTGATGAACTGCCCGTGCATTCCGTCCGCTTCATAAAATCCGAAAAGAAGCGGCGACAATTCGGGGAAACATAACACAAGCCCTTTAAGGAATCGTCACGAAATAAACTTTACAGCTTGCCTTGTCTTTTTGCCGTCATACTTCGTTGCCAAACCTTGCAAGGCATCAGCCTTGCCGCGCTTTGCCGCCTTGTCTGACAACAAAAATCCCACGGCAATTTTGCAAACTTTATTCCGTAACAATTCCTAAGGCAGCAGCCGCTCTTTCAGCTGGTACCCCGGTTCCCCCCTCTGCAACGCTGTAATCCCGGTTCGGCATAGCTCTAAAATCGGGTATGCCTGCAGCATTTCCAAAAAGGCGTCGATTTTTTCCGGTTCGCCGGTCAATTCGAAGATCATGCTCGTGGGCGAAAGATCAATGATCTTCGCCTTATATATCTGCGCAATTTCGCGCAAGGGCGCACGCGTCGTTTCATCCGCGCCAGCCTTGACCAGCAGCAGCTCGCGGAACACGCCCATGGAAGGCTCCACACGAAGAACCGCGCGGGTTTCCAGCAATTTTTCGGTTTGCCGGATGATCTGCTCCAGCTCCTGCCCTTCGTCGTCCACCACAATGGTGATGCGCGAAAGGCTGGGATCATTCGTCGCCGAAACACTCAGGGCATCAATATTGAAGCCCCTGCGCCCAAACAGCGAGGATACCCTTGCCAGCACCCCGGCGTGGTTATCCACCAATACGCTCAATACTTGCCTTTGCAAAACGGCTCCTCCTCGCCTGTCATAATCCATGACGACCAGTATAACAGAAAAAGAAAAAAGATGCAAGCGCCGCCTTGCGTTGGCGCCGATATGGCATTGTGCCGCTCAGCTCGTCAGGCGCTGTATCGTCTCCATCACATAGGCGCCGAACTGCGCACAGGTGCAGCCGTTTTCGCGCCCTGTGATTTGCAGCTTTTTTTCCCGGTACATGCAGATATCCAGCGCCCGCTCCAGCAAATCCGCCTTTGCCTGCCGCCCGATGTGCGAAAGGAGCATCACGCTTGCGCGGAGCATGGAGCAGGGGTCGGCATATTGCCCCCTGCCTTCACGCATCATGCGCGGCGCGGAGCCGTGGATCGCTTCGAACATCGCGTGGCGCTTGCCGATGTTGGCGCTGCCGGCAGTGCCAACACCGCCCTGAAACTCGGCGGCTTCGTCCGTGATGATATCGCCGTAGAGGTTCGGCAGGAGGAACACACGAAAATCCCGGCGGCGTTTTTCATCTATCAGCTTCGCCGTGGTGATGTCAATATACCACTCATCTGTGGTGATTTCGGGATATTCCCTGCCAACCTCCTTGCAAATGCGCAAAAATTTGCCGTCGGTGGTTTTAATCACGTTCGCCTTCGTGATGATGGAAACGCGCTCCTTGCCATTGCGCCGGGCGTAATCATAGGCAAGGCGGGCAATGCGCTCGCAGCCCTCCGTGGTGGCGACGACAAAATCAAGCGCCAAATCCTCTGAGGCGTTGACGCCCTGGGAACCCACGGCATAAGCGCCTTCCGTGTTCTCGCGGAAGAAGGTCCAGTCGATGCCGTCCTTTTCCACCTTGACGGGGCGCACATTCGCAAAAAGATCCAAGGCCTTGCGCATGGCAACGTTCGCGCTTTCGATGTTCGGCCAGGGATCGCCCGCCTGCGGGGTGGTGGTGGGACCCTTGAGAATCACATGGCAGCGCTTGAGTTCCCGGAGCACCTCGTCTGGGATCGCCTGGTTGACTTCCACGCGGCGTTCGATGGTCAGCCCGTCGATCACGCGGAATTCCACCTTGCCGGCGGCAGCCTCGTCCCTGAGCAGGAATTCCAGCACCCTAGCACTTTCCTTTGTGATGACCGGGCCGATGCCGTCGCCCCCGCAAACGCCGATAATGCAGCGTTCGAGTCTTTCAAAGTCGATAAAATCGCTTTGCCGTTTGATTTCCTCCGCGCGCTGCTGCTGGGCGCGGATAAGCGCCTCGAATTTTGTTACAGCTTGC
>JAISQZ010000023.1 GCA_031273905.1 Oscillospiraceae bacterium
CATCCGTCTCGCGGAAGCGGATGGACATACCGCCGCGCGTGGCGACAATCAACTCGTCCCTGCCGCTGGTCAGGCGCACCCAGGCAAGGGAATCGTCTTCGTCCAAGTTCAGCGCGATCACGCCGCCTTTGCGGACGTTGCGGAATTCCCGCAGGGAGGTGCGCTTGATGACGCCCTGCTTGGTGACCATGCAGACGAAGAGATTTTCGTCCTCCGCCATGTTGCGCGGCGCTTGGATCAGCGCGGAGACGGTTTCGTCCCCGGTCATGGGCAAGAGGTTGACGATATTCATGCCCTTGCTGTTGCGCGAGCCTTCGGGGATTTCATAGCCCAGCAGACGGTACGCCCGCCCGCGTGAGGTGAAGATCATCACATAATCATGCGTGGAACAGGTGAACATGGTGCGCACCACATCCTCCTCGCGCCGGCTCAGACCCTTCACGCCGCGCCCGCCGCGCCGTTGACTCTGATAGGTTTCCGCCGGGATGCGTTTGATATACCCCATCGTGGTCATGGTATAGACGCATTCCTCCTCCGGGATCAGATCCTCAATATCCACTTCGCCGCTGACGTTCTGAATCTCCGTGCGGCGCGGGTCGCCGAATCTATCCCGGATTGCGCACAGCTCTGTTTTTAACAGCAACAGCAGCTTTTCCGGGTCGCCAAGCAGCGCTTCATATTCCGCGATCTGCGTGCGCAGCTGTGCGGTTTCCTCTTCGATTTTTTCGCGCTCCAGCCCGGTGAGCTGCCCAAAGCGCATCTGCACAATCGCCTGCGTCTGCGGATCGTCCAGACCGAAGCGCTCCGTCAAGCGCGCCTTGCCTTCCGGGATATTTTTGGAAGCGCGCAGGAGCGCCAGCACCTCGTCAATGTGATCCAGCGCAATAAGCAGCCCCTCCAGCACATGGGCGCGTTCCTGCGCTTTTTTCAGGTCAAACACGGTGCGCCGGGTGATCACCTCCACCTGGAAGTCGATGTAATGCCGCAGCATCTGGTGCAGGTTGAGCAGCTTTGGCTCGCCGCCCACCAGCGCAATCATGATAACGCCGAAGGTGCTTTGCATCTGCGTATAGGTATAAAGGCGATTGAGCACCACCTGCGGGTTTGCGTCGCGCTTGAGATCGACTACCAAATCCATCCCCTCGCGGGAGGAATAGTCGTTCACGGCGGAGACGCCCTCAATGCGTTTGTCCTTCACCAACTGGTCAATCGTCTCGTGCAGACGCGCCTTATTGACCGCATAGGGCAACTCCGAAACATGAATGGAATAACGGCCTTCCTTATTTTCGCGGATTTCCGCTCTGGCACGGACGATGATTTTGCCGCGCCCGGTGCCGTAAGCCGCACGGATGCCGCTTCTGCCCATGATGATCCCCGCTGTGGGGAAATCGGGACCCTGGATGTGCTCCATCAGATCTTCCAGCGTAGCCTCGGGGTTATCAATAAGGCAGCAGACCGCGTTGCACACCTCCACCAGGTTGTGCGGCGGAATGTTGGTTGCCATGCCAACGGCAATGCCGGTGGAACCGTTGACCAGCAGGTTTGGAAAACGCGCGGGCAGCACTGTGGGTTCCTTGAGGCGGTCATCGTAGTTCGGCACAAAATCGACGGTTTCTTTTTCGATGTTGGTGAGCATTTCCACCGCCATCCTGCTCATGCGCGATTCTGTATAGCGGTAAGCCGCAGGCGGGTCGCCATCCACGGAACCAAAGTTGCCGTGACCGTCCACGATCATGTAGCGCATTGAAAAATCCTGCGCCAGACGCACCATCGCGTCATAGACGGAGGCGTCGCCGTGGGGATGATAGCTGCCCAGCACCGCACCGACGGTATCCGCGCACTTGCGGTAGGCCTTTTCCGGCGCCAGCCCATTGCGGTGCATGGTGAAAAGGATACGGCGATGCACAGGCTTAAGCCCGTCGCGCACATCCGGCAGCGCACGCGCGGTGATAACGGACATGGAATAATCCAAGAAGGACTTGCGCATTTCCCGCGCAATTTCCACGTTCAGTATTTTCTGTGACTCCAAAGAGGTTTCATCAAAACCCAAGGTGCATTCTCCCTTACTAGCTCAACTGCACTTATCGGATACTGCTCTAAATATCCAGGTTGCTCACTTTTTTTGCGTTTTGCTCAATGAATTCCCGGCGCGGCTCCACCTTATCGCCCATCAGGATGGAAAAGGTTTCGTCCGCAGCGATGGCGTCATCCAGCGTGACGCGCAGCATTGTGCGGAAAGCAGGATCCATCGTGGTTTCCCAAAGCTGCTCGGCATCCATTTCGCCCAAGCCTTTGTAGCGCTGGACGTCGCAGTCTCCGCCGAATTCTTCAATATAGCGGTCGCGTTCCGGATCTGAAAAGGCGTAGTGGTGGCGCTTGC
This sequence comes from Oscillospiraceae bacterium, assembly GCA_031273905.1. Classification (GTDB taxonomy): domain Bacteria; phylum Bacillota; class Clostridia; order Oscillospirales; family Acutalibacteraceae; genus WRMQ01. The sequence continues at coordinate 2,381 of JAISQZ010000023.1, forward strand.
CCTTGCTGACCTTGAACAGAGGCGGCTGGGCGATATAGATATGCCCCTCGTCGATGAGCGGACGCAAATAGCGGAAAAAGAAGGTGAGCAGCAGGGTGCGGATGTGCGCACCGTCCACATCGGCATCCGCCATGATGATCACCTTATGGTACCGTAGCTTGTTCAGGTCAAAGTCCTCGTCAATGCCCGTCCCGAGCGCCATAACCACCGGCACCAGCTTTTCATTGCTAAGCACCTTATCCATCCGGGACTTTTCCACATTGAGCATCTTGCCAAAGAGCGCCAGGATCGCCTGATAACGGCGGTCGCGCCCCGCTTTGGCGCTGCCGCCGGCGGAATCGCCCTCCACGATATAAAGCTCCGTCTTTTCCGGGCTGCGTTCCGTGCAATCGGCAAGCTTTCCGGGAAGGGAGGCGCCGTCTACCCCGCTTTTTTTGCGGGCAAGGTCGCGTGCTTTGCGCGCCGCCTCCCTTGCGCGGGAAGCGTCAAGCGCTTTGGAAAAAATCGCACGGGCAACCGCCGGATTTTCCTCAAAATAGACCATCAGCTTTTCGTAGACCAGGGCGGAAACCATCTGCGTCATTTCCGTGTTGCCGAGCTTCCCCTTGGTTTGCCCCTCAAACTGCGCGTCGGTCAGCTTGACGCTGATCACGGCGGTCAAGCCCTCGCGGACATCCTCGCCGGAAAGGTTCTTGTCATTTTCCTTAAGGATTTTGTAGCGCCGCCCATAGTCGTTGAATACCCGTGTCAAGGCGCTTTTGAAGCCGGTTTCGTGTGTGCCGCCATCTACGGTATGGACGTTGTTGGCAAAGGAAAGCAGCAGCTCATTGTAGCTGTCGTTATATTGCAGCGCAACCTCGGCGCTGCGCTCGCCGCTGACGGCGGAGATGTGGATGGGGGCATCGTGCAGCGCGGTCAAGCCGCGGTTGGTGTTGAGAAACTGCGCAAAGCTGGCGATGCCGCCTTCGTAACAAAAATCGCGGTGCTGCGGCTCCTCCGGCACGCGGCTGTCGCGCAAGAGGATGCGCAGCCCGGCGTTGAGGAAAGCGGATTCCCGCAGGCGGCGCTCCAAGGTTTCAAAATCGAAAGCGGTGGTTTCGGTGAAAATTTCCGGATCCGGCTTGAATTTGATGTAGGTGCCGGCGGTTTCCGCTTCGCCGACGGCTTCCAGCTCCGTTACCGGGTCGCCGCGCCTGAAGCATTGGCGGTGCACCTTGCCGTCCTGCGTAACCTCAACCTCCAGCCATTCCGAAAGCGCGTTGACCACCGAGGAACCAACGCCGTGCAGACCGCCGGAAACTTTGTAGCCGCTGCCGCCGAATTTTCCACCCGCATGTAGCACCGTCAGTACTACGGTGACGGTGGAAATGCCCAGCTTTTCATTGATCCCCACCGGGATACCGCGCCCGTTGTCGCGCACGGCAATGATGTCGCCGGGCAGGATCTCCACCGTGATTTCGGTGCAAATGCCCGCCAGCGCTTCATCAATGGAATTATCCACAATCTCATAAACCAAGTGGTGCAAGCCGCGCGGTCCTGTGGATCCAATATACATACCCGGGCGCTTGCGCACGGCTTCCAGCCCGTCAAGCACCTGGATCTGGCTTTCGTCATATTTTTCGGTTACGGCGGTATCCAACTGCTCCGCTTCGTCGAAGCGCATTTCCGGAACGTCCTGCCGCACTTCCTGCTCGTCCAAATGATTCCCTCCAACTAAAACCTAGCTTTTGTGTTTTCTCTTGTTCGCCGCTGCTGCGGAACCGCCGCTTTCCGGGGATTCCCGCAGCTGCGGATTTTCTCCCCGGAACTTGCCTGAGGGTTAAATCCCCGGCATCTGCCCGCCGCCGCCCATAGATCGGAAGAGCA
>JAISQZ010000049.1 GCA_031273905.1 Oscillospiraceae bacterium
GTACGTATATCAATCAATCATTCCAAAACAGTGCTGCGCACTGTGAATACACTTACCAGCGATGTTATTTTACCGCAAATTCGCGTCCTTGTCAAGGTTTTTTGTTTTTGTGTCTTACAAAGCTTGAACATTGCTTCGTTTCGTGCTAGAATAACTTGGGAAAAGGAGGGGAAGCATGCCTTTTAAGAACGTACTGGATCTGCACACGCACACAGACAATTCCTTTGACGGCAGCCATTCCGCCACGCTGCTCTGCGAAAAAGCGGTGGAAAAGGGTCTCCGCGCCGTCGCTTTCACCGATCATGTGGAGATGGATTTTTTTCGTGAGCAGCACTTTGACCGCACGGCGCAGCAATCGTTCTTCGAAATTGTCCGGGCGCGTTCCGCCTTCCGCGGCAGGCTGATCGTCTGCGCCGGGGTGGAACTGGGTGAACCGACCTATGCGCCCGCGGAAGCGGAAGCCCTCCTGCAGCATTATTCTTATGACGTTGTGATCGGTTCTATTCATAACCTGCGCAACAAAAAGGATTTTTGGTTCCTGCCCTACGAAAAATATGACGATACCATGATCGCCGCGCTCCTGCGGGAATATTTTGACGAGCTGCTGGCGCTTGCGCAGTGGGGCAAATTTGATATCCTCGCGCACGTCACCTATCCCTTGCGCTATATCTGCGGGGAACACGGTTTTGCGGTGGATCTGCGCGGCTACGCAGCGCAGATTGACGCCATCCTGGAAGCGGCGGTCAAAAATCAGTTGGCACTGGAAATCAACACCTCCGGGCTGCGGCAGAAGCTTGGCAAAACCATGCCGGAGGAATCCATCGTGCGGCGCTTCAAGGCGCTGGGCGGCGAACGCATCACTGTCGGTTCCGACGCGCATTACGCCGAACATCTGGGAGCCGGTATAGAAGAAGGCCTGGCGCTGGCGCTGCGCTGCGGCTTCAACCGCACGGTGCTTTATCAAAACCGCGAAGCCGTTTTTGTGCCGATTGAGTAAGATGGGGAAGTGATTGTGTGCAGCTGACGCTTGCGGCGCCCGCAAAAATCAATCTTCTGCTTGACGTGACCGCTGCGCTGCCTAACGGCTACCACAGCGTCGCCATGCTGATGCAGGCAATTGATCTTTGCGACAGCGTAACACTCCGAACAAGCCAAGCGCCCGGCATCCGGCTGCGCTGCCAAACGCCGGGTGTGCCGGAGGATCGCCGCAACATCGCCTGGAAGGCTGCGGAAGCCTTTTTTGAGACCTTTGGCGCAGCCGGGCACGGAATTGAAATCACCCTTGAAAAACGCATCCCGCATGCGGCGGGGTTGGCGGGCGGCAGCACGGATGGCGCCGCGGTGCTGCGCGGGCTGCGGCAGCTATTCCATCCAAAGCTGAGTGACGCCGCTCTGTGTGCCCTCGGCGTGAAAATCGGTGCGGACATACCCTTTTGCATCGCCGGAGGACTGTGCCTGGCGCAAGGAATCGGCGAAATCCTTTCTCCTCTTCCCGCGCTTCCCCCGAATTTCACCCTTGTGCTGGCAAAACCCCCCGGCGGTGTTTCCACCAAAGAAGCCTATGCCGCCCTTCACCGCCGCCTTCCCTCCCTCAGCCACCCGAACCTGCCCTTGGCGCTGCACTACCTTACCCGGGGCGACTGGGCAGGACTGTTCCCCCTTTGCGCCAACGTCTTTGAGCAAGTGACCGCTCTGCCGGCGCTCGACGCTCTGCGCGGGGCAATGCGGAACCACGGCGCACTGCTTGCCCAAATGAGCGGCTCCGGTCCCACCGTGTTCGGCGTATTTGAAGAGGAAGCCCGCGCACAAAGCTGCGCGGCGGAATTGGAACAAACGACGGAGGAGATTTTTGTTTGCAGGGCGCTGGCGCAGACAGCCCCTGGTCTATCCACCAACGATTCACCATGACAGGAGAGAACTCACCATGGAATTTTTCGCCACTGCCCTCAATCAGATCGTCAGCTTTTTCGTCAGCATTGTTACGCTGCTGCTGCCGCTCACATCCTCCGGCGCAACGGCGCTTTCCCCTGCGCCGCAGCCGCCCGCCCTCGTCCAGGTAGGCAACCAAACACAGGAACTCAAAATCATGAGCTTCAATGTCCTCGTGGGCGGTGAGGGCGAAAAAAGCCCCGCCAGCCGTCTGGAGGGCGTAAAGCAGACCATCCTGCTGGAAATGCCGGATTCTGTCGGCTTGCAGGAGGCCAATGAGTTTTGGCGCTGCACGCTAGGTTGGGAGCTGCGCGACAAATACGCCGTTGCCTGCAATTACGGCAGACAGCTTGGTTTCAGCGAGGGCAGCCCAATCCTCTACCGCAAGGACAAATACGTCTGCATCGCCCAGGGCTGGTTCTGGCTTTCCGACCGTCCGGACATCTATTCCATGGGGTGGGGCGCTTCTGTCACGCGGCTGGCGGGCTGGGCACTGCTCATGGATAAAAGCACAGGCTTCCGCTATTATCACTATAATGCGCATTTTGACCACATCAGCGAGCTTGCGCGTACCAACAGCGCCGCGCTGCTTGCCAACCGCATCAACGCCCGCAACCAGCCAACCGTCCTGACCGGCGACTTCAACGCCAACCCAAGCTCGCAGGCCTATGCCTATTTGATCGCAGGCGGCTTGCAAGACTCCCGTCTGCTTGCCGCGCAGGCGGACAGCGGCCGCAGCTATCACGGCTACAGCGGCGCTTCCACCTCCACCGGCGATCCGATTGACTTTGTCATGGCGAACCAGTACCTGCGCTCGGTGAGCAAATATGCCATCATACACAATCGGTTTAACGGCATTTACCCTTCGGATCACTTTGCGATCGTCTCCACGCTGACAATGGCGCAACGCGCGTGAACAAGCGTATTGAGGACTGCGTCAACAATTATGGCTCTTCCCCCAAAGCGTCAATACGATTGCGCTGTGAACCTATGGACAAGATTTATGAGATGGTTTTTTGTTGCGCAAGGCGGACAACCTCGCGAAACGAAACACCAGCCGAAAAAATTGCCTCTATTTTTATTGCGGGATAGCATTGCTCCGCAAGCCCCTGCCTGCATCTATAACGTTGTGCGAATGCGCAACGCCTGTTCTCCCGCATTTTTTCGCAAAGCAGCACCGGGGAAAACGCCGCGTTTTCCCCGGTTCTTTTCGTGTATGAGCGCGGAAGCTGCGCTCACTCCAGCAATTCCTCCAGTAGCTGCCTGACCTCCTGTGCGGGTGCCTGCCCCTTCAGCGCACGCATCCCTTGCCCGATCAAATATTGCAGCGCCTGCGCCTTGCCGCCCTTGTATTGCGCAACGGATTTTTCATTGGCGGCAAGCATCTGCCGCAGCGCTTGCACAATCGCGCCCCGGTCGGTTATAAGCGCCAAGCCATGCTCTTGCACATAGGCTTCCGGGTCAACATTTTTTGAAAAGACTTCCGCGAAAACCTTCTTTGCCGTGCCGCGGTTGATCGTGTTGCTTTGCACCAGCGCAATCAGCCTGCCCAGGGAATCCGGGTCAAAGGACATGTCCTCCGGCAGGGTCTGCGTTGCTTTGAGTTGACCAAGCACCTCCCCCATGATCCAGTTGGCGGCCTCCTTCGGGTTGCCGCACTGGTCGCTTGCGCGTTCGAACAGCCGCACAAGATGGATGGAACCGGTGATGATCCCCGTATCGTATTCCGGCAAGCCAAGCTCTGTGATATAGCGGCGCTTTTTGGTCTCCGGCAACTCCGGCAGAGCCTGGCGGGCCGCTTCCACCTGCGCTTCGCTGATTTCGATGGGCGGAAGATCCGGTTCGGGGAAATATTTGTAATCCTGTGCGTCCTCCTTGGAACGCATAGGACTGCTTTCGCCCCGGTCGTCATCCCAGCGGCGGGTTTCCTGGACGACGCGCCCTCCCTCCTCCAGCAGCCCGATTTGCCGCGCCGCCTCAGACGCAATTGCCCGGGCGATCGCGCGGAGCGAATTGAGGTTTTTCATTTCGGTGCGCGTACCATATTCACCCGCGCCGCACGGGCGCACAGAGACGTTGACATCCGCGCGCAGGGAACCTTCCTGCATTTTGCAATCGGAAACGCCGATGTATTCCAAAATCGCCTTGAGCTTTTCAACATAGGCGACCGCTTCTTCCGCCGACCGCAGATCCGGCTGGCTGACGATTTCCAGCAGCGGCACACCGCAACGGTTGTAATCCGCCAGCGAAGCATCCTCCCAGGGATCGTGCAGCAGCTTGCCCGCATCCTCCTCCATGTGAATTTCCCGGATGCGGATCCGCTTCGTGCGGTTCTCCGCGTTAGGGATTTCCACCCAGCCCTCCGTGCAGATGGGCTGATGGAGTTGGGAAATCTGATAGGCCTTGGGAAGATCGGGATAAAAATAATTCTTGCGGTCAAACTTGGTGCCGCGCGTGATGGCGCAGTTGGTCGCAAGACCCGTGCGGACGGCGTATTCCACCACGTTTTGGTTGAGCACCGGCAGTGCGCCGGGCATTCCGGAGCAAACCGGGCAGACCTGTGTGTTGGGCGCCGCGCCGAAGCGTGTGGCGCAGGCGCAGAAGATTTTCGATTTTGTGGAAAGCTCGGTGTGAACCTCCAGCCCGATAACGGTTTCGTATTGCATGGCTACCCCTCTGCATTCTTTGGCTTTGTGATCATATCCTTAATGGCTTCCCCCGCAAGCACCAGCCCCGCAGCGGCGGGAACAAAGGCGACGCTGCCGGGCACTTGCCGCCGCACCGCGCAATTGCGTTTGACGCCGGGCGGGCAGACACAGTGGTATTTGCAGCTATTCTTGCCGTCCTCAAGGGGCTGCAGGGGTTCTTCCTTGGAATAAACCACCTTAAGCGCGGGGATATTCCGCTTGCGCAGCTCTCGGCGCATCACCCTTGCCAGTGGACAGACGGAGGTTTCGTAAATATCAGCCACCTCAAAACGGCTGGGATCCAGCTTGTTGCCCGCCCCCATGCAGGCGATCAGCGGCGTACCGCAGGCGCTGCAAAGCGCCGCGAGCAGCAGCTTGGAGGAAACCGTGTCGATCGCGTCAAGAACGTAGTCATAAGCCGCAAAATCAAAGCGCGGCGCGGTTGCCGCATCAAAAAAGCAGTTATGCGCCGTGACACCGCACTGCGGATTGATGTCCAGCAGGCGTTCGCGCATCACCTCGGTTTTTTGTCTGCCGATGGTGGAGCGCAGGGCGGTTAGCTGGCGGTTGAGGTTGGTCAGGCAAACAGCGTCGTCGTCAATCAGCTCAATGGCGCCGACGCCGGTGCGCACCAGCGCTTCCGCAGCGTAAGCCCCCACTCCACCAAGACCGAATACCGCCACGCGCACCCTGCCGAGCGCTTCAATGCCCCCGCGCCCCAAAAGCAGCTCAGAACGGGAAAACTGGTTTAACATACGCCACCCCCTCACAAGGCCTTCCGCCGGTTTTTTTTGCAGTGAGACAAGCAGAAACACGGCAAGCGGCGCAATGGTCTCTTCGCAGCCATATGCGCCGTGCGCGGCATGAGCCTCCGCTTTATCTTCTTGTGCGCGCCCTGCCGCAGCGCAGAAAATGCATCACAGCCTGCCAAGCGGGGCATCTTCCGTGCGCTGATAGGCATCCGCCGCGGCGAAAAGTGCGCTTTCCCCAAAGGGCTTGCCGATCAACTGCATCCCAATGGGCAGGGCGTTTTCATCCGTGCCGCAGGGCAGGGCAAGGGCGGGCAGCCCCGCCAGGTTCACCGTGACCGTGTAAATATCGCTCAAGTACATCCGGAGGGGGTCGGACAGGCTTTCGCCAAGCTTCGGCGCGGTGGTGGGCGCAACGGGTCCCAGGAGCATATCGTATGTTTCGAAGGCTTTAAAATACGCCTGCTGAAGCATGCGCTTGGCTTGCAGGGCTTTTTTGTAGTACGCATCGTAATAGCCGGAGCTAAGCACAAAATTGCCCAGCATAATCCGCCGCTTGACCTCCATGCCAAAGCCCTCGCTGCGGCTGAGAATATAGGTTTCCAGCAGATCCCGCGCCCCGGCGGCGCTGTGCCCGTATTTGATGCCGTCATAGCGTGAAAGGTTGGAGCAGGCCTCCGCGCAGGCGATGATGTAGTAAGTCGGCACGGCATACGCGAGCATGGGCAGCGGGAACTCCTCCACAGTCGCACCCAGAGCCCGGAAGCGCTCCGCCGCTTCGCGCAGCGCCTTTGCAACGGCAGGCTGCAAGCCCTCGCCGAGGAATTCCGCCGGAACGCCAATGCGTTTGCCCCGCAGATCCCCCGCCAAAGCCGCTGCGGCGGAAAAGGCGGGGAAATCCATGGAGCTGCTGTCCTTTTCATCCCTGCCAGCGATGATTTCAAACAGCGCGGCGCAGTCCGCAGCGCAGCGCCCCATGGGACCGATCTGATCCAGCGAAGAGGCGTAAGCGATCAGACCATAGCGCGAAACCGCGCCGTAGGTGGGCTTTAAGCCCGTAACGCCGCAATAGGCGCAGGGCTGGCGGATGGAACCGCCGGTATCGCTCCCCAGGGCGATGGGGGCTTCCCCCGCCGCCAAAACCGCGGCGCTTCCGCCGGAAGAACCGCCCGGCACGTGCGCCGGATTGTGTGGGTTGCGGGTCACGCCAAAGGCGGAGGTTTCCGTGGTGGAACCCATGGCGAATTCATCCATGTTGGTTTTGCCCAGGGGGATCAGATCCGCCGCGTGAAGGCGCTCGATTACCGTGGCGTTATAAGGCGGGCGAAAGCCCTCAAGCATCTTTGAGGCGCAGGTGGTGGGAATGCCCTTGGTGCAGATCAAATCCTTGATGGCAATCGGTACGCCCGCCAGCGCGGAGCGGGCTTCGCCCGCGTCTAGGCGTGCCTGCACTTTCGCCGCAAAGGCATAGGCATCTTCCCTGCACAGGGAAATATAGCCGTGCACCGTCGGTTCCGCGGCTTCGATTTGTGCGTAACAGGCATCCAGAACCTCGGAGACGCGCAGAGCGCCGCTGCGCAGCTGCGCGGCGAGTTGGAGCGCGGTTTGATTGGTGATAGACATAGCACTTTCCTTACTTACTGGAGGATAAAGACCTGAACCCAAAACATCCGGCAGGGCGGCGCGTTCCTTTTCCCCCGCTTATTCCACCGTCCGATAAACCAAGAAGCAGTTATCCTTTTTCTGCGGCGCGTTGGAGAGGAGCAGCGCAGGTTCCATGGAAGGCGCGGTGCAATCCTCCCGCATAACGTTTGCCACAGGGAAGGAGTGTGAAAGCGGCTCCACGCCGCAGGTATCCAGACTGTTGAGCTGGTCAAAATAACCGATGATGCTTTGCAGCTCCGTTTCACAGGCGGCGCGTTCCTCCTCGGTCAGGCGGATGCGCCCCAGCTTTTCCAAATAAAGCACCAGATTGCGGTCGATGGTCATTGGCGTTCCTCCTCTTTGCGCACACCAAAGCGGGCGCCGATTTCGTTTTGCCGCTTGAGCAGCGTTGCCGTGCCCAAGGGGGAAAGATAGACCCGGCAGCGATCCCCGCGTTTTGTTAGGACAAAGGACTTGGGCAAATCCTTCCCGATGGGAACAATCTCCCCGCGCCCTTGCGCGGCGGTCAGGTAATCGCGGGAAAGCTTTGAAACGGTTGTGGCATCCAGATCAAAGACGCCGACAAGGTCGCTTTGCCGGACAGTTGCGTCGCAGCCGAGATGAAGATACACGGGCACAAGCCCCTTTCCGTTGGTTGTTGGGCAACCGGCGCTTCTTTGACGCCGTTGTTAAAATCCGGGCGAACAGACAAGACCGCGCAAATTTTATCGGAGCTTCCGGTCAGAGGCTGCGCAGCTCCCGCAGCAGCAGACCCACGTGATCACCCGGTGCGTTTGCCCGGAAAGCAGCGTAAGCATCCGCCGAGCGTCCCCGCCGCGAATTATAGCATGGGAAGGGTGCGCTTGTCAATGGCGTTGTGCTTAAACTTCACAGCCGCCGCATTTGCTTTTTTGGCAAATATGAGAATTTACGTTTTTCCCCGTGCAACCGCGCGGGGGCGCATAATCGGACGCGGCAAGGGTACGCTAAGGAAGCAAACGGAATGCTTTATTACCACACCGAAAGGATGCTTGCCATGAAAACAGTTCAAAAAAAGTGGATTCCCTTGCTGGCGCTCAGTGTTTGCGCCGCATTTGTTCTTGGTGTTTTTACGGGCTGCGGGGCAAAAAATAACCCAAACAACCCGCCCTCCACCACTGACCCGGCGGCGGAGGGCGGCGTGACCGTGCGTCTGTTTCAGCCGGAGGCGGAAAAAGCCTCGCTCTGGGAGGAGCTTGCGGCGGATTACAAAACCCTCACCGGCGTAACAATCAGCGTGGTCACGCCCGCGGAGGAGGATGCGCTCACTCGGCTCAAGGATGCCCTCAAACTGGAAAAGGATGCGCCGGCGCTCTTCCTTTTCAGCAACCCAAGGGAATACAAAGCCTGGGAGGAGCATGCCATTGACCTGACGGAAACGCAGGTGTTCAGCCATCTGCTTGACCCGAACCTTGCCTTGGTGGGCGGCGGCAAGCCGATTGCCGTGCCGCTGGGCGTGGAAGCCTTCGGCATCGTCGCAAACAAAGCCGTGCTGGAAAAATATTTTGCGCTTGACGGGGATAAAAGAGAGAGCGGCTTAACGGAGATAGGTCAAGTCAACGACGAAAAGAAGCTTGCTCAGCTCGTGAAGGATTTGCACAAAAACCGAGAGGAGCTTGGCATTGACGCAGTCTTTGCCGCGCCGACGCTCAAAGCCGATGAAAGCGCCGTGTGGACGCAGCATCTGCTCAGCTTGCCGCTGAGCTATGAATTCCGCAGGGAGAATACGGATATCACCGGCGGCAAGCTGGATGAAATTAAGTTCACCTATGGCGATCAGCTGAAGGCGTTTTCCGACTTGGTGGTCAGCCACGCCAGCGCGGAGTCGGACGCTTTGGAAGCGCGTGCGCATTTGGATGCCGTGAAGGAATTTGCCGCAGGCAAAACGGCGATGCTCCTTGGCACAACGGAGCTGTGGGGATATTTAAATACCACGGCGGACGCCAAGGTGACCAAGGAGGAGCTGGTCTTCCTGCCCGCCTATATGGGTTTTGCGGAGGAAGGTAAGAACCAAGGGCTGGGCGTGGAGGTGCTGCAATACGCCGCAATCAACGCAAAGAGCGAAGAAGCGGAAATTCTGGCGGCGGGGGAATTCCTTAGCTGGCTGACGAGTTCTGAAAAGGGAACGGATTTCCTTGCGAACAAACTCAACCTGCTGGCGCCCTATGATACGGTTAAGGCGGATTATCTGCCCAACAATCCCCTGAGTGCCGATGCGTTTGCCTGGCTCAAGAACAAGGATGTCACCAACCTGGTCAGTTGGGTTTCGCTTTCCCCGGGGGAGGAGTTCCGTGAGGATGCCGTGCGCAGCGGGATGAACGCCTATGCCAAGGGGGAAAGCACTTGGGAAAAGCTCAAAGAAGATGTGGTTTCCGGATGGAAGGAATTTCGCGCAAAGATTGATGAAACGTTTTAGCGGTCGGGTATAAAAATCAAGTGCGCCCGGCATGGGCGCAATCTAACGGGTGAAAGTCCCGAACCCGCCCGGTAGTGGGAAGGGTATAGCTGAACACCAAGGGTGTCCGTCGTGAGGCGGAATCTGAAGGAAGGTGCAG